>NZ_BCBJ01000088.1:0-96716 GCF_001320605.1 Pseudomonas sp. NBRC 111133
GGGAACCCGGGGCGATTCATAGAGGTGGCGCATAACCCACATGGGAGTTCGTCCGGATACGTATACCCGCCCCCAATTAATGGTACGCCCTCTGGAGAGAGTCTTGGTAGATAGCCAGATACAGAACGAGATAGGTAGAAACAAGAAAGTCCGCACAGAGCGGGCTTTTCTTGGGGTTTCGTATACAAGGGGAGACGTATTGATACAGCTGACTGGTGCGGAGTTAGACGAATGGTTTCTTCTGGAGAAGCCAGGCTTTCTGCGGATCAGGAATTCGGTGGAAGATTCATCGTACCCCAACCAGTAACTATAAATAGATCAGCTAGTTATTGTGCTCGATGGAATCAAACTCGGGATTGCCGATGTGCCAGCACGCTGTCGCACTGTAAGTAAAATTTTCAGTACTGGGGACGAAAGGACGCAGAAAACCTCAAGGGTACAGCGTTGTCGACGCCTGCCGCGTAGAGATGGGTAGGGCTCGTGAATATTTGATCCACACTAGCCCTCCGCTAAAAATTGCAAATAAAAGTTGTTGAGGAAGTTTTGGCTATTTACTAATAGTACGAGACGTCGCCTGAGGCATCAGGACTTAGCTGGCGGAACCTGACTCGGCCAACCGATTGGCGACTAGTAAAATAGGCTCCTGAAATCTCGAGAGCATCGTGAGAGCCTGTGGTAACGGTGCGAATATCGAAAGTTGTAAAACCTCTATATTCGTCCCACTGAGGGTTTTTAGGGATCGCTCGGTAGTGATAGTAGATTTTGCACTGATCAAATTCAATAGTCGGTGTAGTTTCTAGCGTGACAGATTTCGAAGTTTCAGTATGAATGTCGATCTGCATTCGTATAAAAGATTGTCTAATGCTCGCGCGAGCAGGTATTGATTTTGTTTCTGAAATAATTATCTCCCCTTCCCAAATTCCATTTAGATCTGGAAAGAGATCCCTGTAGAATATCTTCGCCAGCTTCCATATGCGGCGAGCGAAAAAGTTCTTTGTAAGCAAAAAAATAACAAAAAGTGCAGCCCATGGAGCAATTTTTACTATATTAATCAGCGACAACTCGGAATCCCATCGCTTCCAAATCAGATAGGTGGCTATGCTTATTAGCGTAGTGGCAATCACAAGAATTTTAATGATAATATTGAAATTTATTATTCTAAACATTTTTATTCCATGTCACTAAAATCATGTAGTCGTCCTTTGCCACTGCTCTTAGCAGAAAGTAAAGCGACATAGGCCTCTCTCAGTGTCAACCCAACGCCGACAGAAAAAGAAATTTCTTTCTCTGCAATTTTCTTGATCTGCGAAAAGATCAGGTTTTTATCAAACTCTAAGTCGATAGATCCTGCGACGCCGTCGGCGGCACAGAAAAGTATCTCGAAGCCTTGAGACTTTAAAAAATCTGCGACAGATTGTGTTTTCTCTTGGACAAGATCGTTAACTCGAACGAGTTCTTTCGCATTATTATTTAAATATGCCGATGTGATTTTTTGCCCAATATCATCGCCATCAATAGTAATGAATTTCATAGCCACCACGCGCTGCGGTCAGTCTGGATGGCATAGTAGCATGATGATGGAGTCTCTGCAGTGACTGTGGTGGCGAATCTACCCAACCCATAGGATATGGCAGGTATAGGGCAGGCTAGCGTTGAGGCTTCGCTTGAGGCCTAGTACAGAACCTCAACTATTATCAGCAGGTGGCTCGTTGCCACAGGGGCCACGACCGTCAGTTCGTCAACTAGTGCATACCAGTTCAGCGTCATATCGCTGAGCCCAAAAATCACAGATCTTTGGGATATGTCACTCGAAAATGGGGACGGATGTATTTTTACCGACCCCAATGCTCAAGTCGCACGTCAGTTAATCTCTAGGCAGCTCTGGCAGGACCAAGAAGCGGACGATCTACACTTCCGACGCAAGACAATTACTGATTGCATTGCTGATACTGTCTACTTTAGCACGTGCGCTATCGACATATTGGTTCGCCTCCATCGTTCCCGGCAACGGAGCCTCATTGGCAGTCCACGTCCCTCTAATTTTCAAATTTGTAAATACATAGATTTGAGCATTGGCAGACTGACTTTGAGTAAGGGAAAAAGCCATTTCATATGCCAACGGCGTACCCATCGTCATAGGGACAATGAAGGTCACCTGATCCTTACCCTGAACGGTGATTCTGGTCTTCGATGGATTGAACAACGGAGCGCCACTAATCCCAGGTACATTCTGTGCAAAGCAGAATTGAAGTGCGTCAGCTCCTGCTTTTTGGCCTAGCTTTGTAATCCTAATGGATTCTACGCTGTAGCTGCCGTATTGATTTTTTACAATCGCAACACCTTCAGGTGCAGGCTGATAGGGTTTAACTTCCATCGCAGCACACCCCGCAAGCGACGCCGTGATGGCGTAAGCACCCAGAACTGGGACAATTCTCATAAATTCCATTTCCAATAGGCCAAAACAACCGAAAGGTAGCAAATCGCCACCCATCTAGTCTAGATCTAGTCACTGTGCCCACACAATGCGTAATTGATACAGCGGCGGCGACTAACACCGCAGCGCCTGACTAATCCCTGCAAGGAGAACCACCGTCATTCACGATTGTCGGCACGCTCAGCTTTGGGTCGAGACTTGCCGTTCGTGGATGACCGTTATCGACCCATTGCCGTCCTTGATTGGAGGGTAGCTATCGGCCACTGCCGGTCCGTTGTGACAGGCTTCGGATTAACACCTCTCAATCCCAATGCCAAATTGGCCGCATTTCATGTGGCAGATCGGCAAGCACCTACGACAGAATCGCGCGACAACGCAAAGCCGTTACCATCAGTCTCGAATGTGTCGTGGTATAACTTGATATTACATACATCGGTGATATTTTTTTGCATAACGATCACGTTAAGAGCGGCCTACACGCTCTCAAAACTAGCGCACGAACGATTTTAATCAGTTGCTCACCTGCACTTAACTACAGAAAGGCTGCTTTTTACGCCATTATAAAAACAGCCCTTAATAGCGAAATATAGACCTAGAACGGAATATCCGAATTCAAATCAACAGCATCTACTTTTTTACTTGCCTTATGAAGCAACTCCTCGTTTTCCAGCAAATAATCAATGCCATCAGCAGTTATTGTGAACGAATAATATTCAGAACCATTATACTCGTGGTCTATAGCAATACTTTTATCTAAAAACCCTACTCTTTCCAGCTTAATCGCCGCTAAACTCAGCACCCCTTGCTCGACTCCTTTTAGATTGTTGAATGTGCTCCATACAGATACACCATCTGGTGAGCTAGCGTAGCTTTCAAGAACTTTTGCCAACAGACGATGCTCAACGTCGCCAAGTTTGTAATTGTATCCAGCCTTCCTCCGCGGCTTTGTATTAATATTAAGATCCTGTGAAAGCAAGCCTAAATTTGCTACTTCCTTCTTAATTAAAACGCATGGGTGATTTACAGCAGCCTCCAAGTTCCCATCAGACCTTCCTCCATTGTAATCTGCTGGGGTAAGCCCCAAAAGATCGGTCGGAAAGTGCAGTTCGGTGTCTCGAGGCTTAACTATGAAGCATCGTTCCTTTCCTAAAGTACCGACAAACAGTCCAAGCTCAAAAAGAACGTTATCACGAACAACGTGCTTTTGTTGGTCTCTGATTTCTGCAATATCATCTGGTGTAAAAATAAAAATTGCAAAGTCAACTGATTCCGCCATTTTTACCAGGGAGTCAATCGTATTCTGAGAAAGGTTAAACCCATGTTTCCAAACCGTCACCTCAGCCTGATGATCTAGATTTACGTTAAATGCATCAGCCACATCTAAACTTTCTACCGCTGAAGCTATAAATATTCTAGGCTTTCTCATATTACTTCCTTAAAAACTCGACTCGGACCAAAAAAAATAGGACTGATTCATTTTATGAGAACTAAACCAGTCCCCTTTGTGGCTACAACTGAATCACCCTCACCTTTCTCTTCTCTTTCTTCGAATCCCGCCAAACTTCCACACGAAACTGTTGTCCAATAGGAAGTTCTGGCTTAGGACGTGGCACGCGTGGTTTACGCATCTTATTGCCAGGTTGAAGGGCAGAGTCTTGCTCAAAATTATGTAGAGGCAGGTCCAACTGCTTAGTTAGCAACGTCGTACTTTCAAATGAGTCTTTTAATTCAACCATGAAGCTTGGCTCAGAACTTACTTCATCACCAAGAATAAGTTCAGCCTTCAGCATTGCCTGCTCAGCAGTAATTTCACCCCGCTGAACTTTATTAAACAATCGCTGCAAGTCACCCAAAGCACCATTATATTTTTTTATTTTTGGCTTGACTTTACCATAAGAAAATGATGTAGATGCCTGAGCAGCCAAAAAACTCCCTACTGCGCTTACCTGACCTCGAATAGTTTGCAATCCTGAAATAAACGAACCGTACTGACCTATACCAATATAAATTGCGCCAAGTGCAGCGGCAATTTTAGCACTGCCCTTTATTGAGCCTTCTTCAACCTCAAGCGCAAGTGAATAATCTGGAATCTTTAGTGCATTTTCAACATACGCCTCCCACTCATCAAACAATTTAGTAGAGTATTGTTCGAATTCGTGCCGAGGCAAACTCGGTACGTCGATATAAAAATCCGTGCCCCCGAGATAAATCATACTCAATCCATGTACAGTTTTATACTTACCAACATTAAGAGCAGGCAACATAATTGCTCACTCCTAGCCGCAGGCTATCCTTTTGCCATCACGGTGTCCACTGATGGCTCCCCCCCCTTTTCTGGCAGCCCCTAAGCAGCAGCTGTGAATAGCATTCTGCCAGCCGAAATTCCCCGTACAGCGAATACGGTGTGCCAGACCTCTAACGCCTTGCTTGTGATAGCCACACCCGGTTGATGCCCGCGAAGCGGCCCCGCTGGGGCCGATTTACATCGGCAGAATTGCGCACGATCCTCATGCCACGCGACTCAATGACCAATCTACATCTGCAGCCGTGGAATCGTCCCCCACGTCATCCCGCCAAGAATGTTGAGTGTTATCAGGGATCAAGGCCCCTGCGACTTGTGGGGATGTCCTCTAGCGCGGGACTGACGGCTCTTTACGACCAAGAGCAAGGGCATCTCATGATCCGGCCTCCTGAGCACCGTTACCGGTGGGCGGGTGGAGGCTGCATTGGCTGACGAGACCAGTGCCGCGAGATCCTGAGCCAGGTGCAAGCAGCAATGCGATGACCGGGGCATGCCTGACTGTCAGTCAGGTGCAGTCCATTCCGTGGTCTGCGGCACCATCATCTACAAGGCTGTTGCTGGTGACATCCGCGTTTGTCACGCCGATTGTCACGAGGGGGAATGCCGCAAAGCCAGGTGCGATCAGGGCTGCAGCAGTGGTAGAAGTGCCCGTCTCTTTCCAGAAGAAAGAGACGGGCACAGGTTGGCGCAATATTCGGCCAAGCGGATAGATTGCTGCAGGGCAGCGAGGTACGGTGTATCTGGCGCACGAGCGCCATATGTGTAAGAGCATCCATCACATGGGTAGTGACCGGGCGAGCTGCCGGATGCGAATCGCCCTTGGGGAGAACCACCGCGGGAGCGGCGTGACCTTTAAGGTTCAGGTCACCTGGGGTGCTGTCATCGACAGCGCTTGCACGACCAGTTCTACGCCTGTGGATAAACCCGGTCAAGGATCGAAATTCAGCGCTATTTAGGACGTGAAAGTTAGTTATCCACCGGTGGAATTCCGTGGTAAATCCCGGACAACATCGTGGCTTTTAGCTCTTCAGAGTAAGGTCCATCCAAACAGGGCGGCTTTGCAGCCCTGTTTGGATGGACCCGCGTGAAAGAGCAGCCAGCGCCGATCTTTCAGACTCACCCGCGATTGAATGCGCCATGCCCATTTGGCAAGGCGGTGACGTTGTCGCCTACCGGATGGGCAAACTCATGCGGGGTGACATGACCCGATCTGTTGGCATCGATGTAGTTACTCCACCACGCCATGATCAACCGACGCTGCTCCAGAAATTGGGCTTTGTGGATGTAAGCGGCGCGAACGCGGTTACGCTCCTGATGGCTCATCTGCCGCTCAATCGCCGCATCCGTCCACAACCCTGATTCGAGCAAGGCACTACAAGCCATGGTCCTGAAACCATGCCCGCACACGTCCTTGGTGGTGTCGTACCCCATATTTCGCAGCACCTGGTTAACCGTATTCTCCGACAAGGGTTTCCAGTACCTGTGGTCACCGGGCAAAACCAGTTCAGAGAAGCGATTCAAGCTGCGCAGCCGTTCAAGGATCTCGATGACTTGAGGCGACAGCGGCACTATCTGAATGTCTCCACTCATCTTGGTCCCGCGTGTGGAATAGCGGACGCCTTCAATCGGCTTGCGGGTATCGGGGATCTCCCACATCGCCCGTTGCAGGTCGAATTCATCCCATCGCGCAAAGCGCAGTTCACTGGAGCGCACGAATACATGCAGCGTCAGCAGCACTGCGAGCCGGGTCAATTCGCGACCGGTGTAGTTGTCGATTCGATCCAACAGTTCAGGAAGGCGGTTCAGCGAGAGTGCTGGACGGTGCACAGTACGCGGCGCCTGAATCGAGCCGGCCAGATCGAGCGCCGGATTTTGAGTAATCTGCCGCGCCCGCTTCGCACCTCGCATGATCGTTGATAAATAGTTCTGCACTCGCAAGGCTACATCCATGGTGCCGCGATCCTTGATCCGCTGGGTGACCTCAAGAAGATCATGGGTGTCGAGTTCAGCGATAGGCCGCTGGCCGATTAGTGGAAACACATGGGTACGCAACCTGCTCAGCACCGTCTTGGCATGGCCCTCGGTCCAACGCCGTGACATTTCGACATGCCACTCCAGGGCAACGGTTTCAAAGAGAAGACTCGCCCGCTGGGCAGCAATCTTCGCCTTCTGCTTTTCTTCCATCGGGTCAAGGTTATCGAGCTACAGTGCCTTGGCCTCATCGCGCTTGGTCCTCGCGACGGCCAATGAAACGATGGGGTACTTGCCGATGATCAGCGTGCCTTCCTTGCCGTTGGGTTTGAAATACCGTAGCCGCCAAGTCTTCGAGCCACTGGGCGCGACGTACAGGTACATACCCCCACCGTCGAACAGTTTGTAAGCACGATCACGCGGTTTGGCCGTGCGGCATTTGAGGTCGCTGAGCGGAACGGCTAGACGTGGCATAGGGGTACGTTCTCCATTCAGGAAAGACGCTGTACCCCAAAAATACCCCCGGTTATTGGGGATTTTGTTGGTTCCCGACGGAGGGTCGTGGAAATAAAAAACCGGCCAGAAGGCCGGTTTAGAGGGCTTCAAAAGCATTCAGCGGAATGCAGTGGAGCTGGATGTGGTGCCGGAGACAGGAATCGAACCTGCGACCTTCGCGTTACGAGTGCGCTGCTCTACCGACTGAGCTACACCGGCGTGTAGCGCAACGTACCACTGCTCACACCCGCAACGCAAACCCCTGTTTCCGCTAGTTTAATCCCCTACCCTCAAGCCCCGTTGCAACCCTTGGGCGCCAGGTCTTCCTCGATGTCAGTAGTGCACACCCACCCACTGGCCGAGCGAGTCAGGGTCAGTGCCTTACCCACCACATTGGCCGGTGCATCCACCAGCGTGCAAGCAATCTTCCCGCTGCCATCCGCCGCCTTGCCTTCGGCGGTGATCGCACAATGCGTCGTGGCAGATCGGCCACCCAGCTCGGCCACGCCCCCCACGTCTTTCCCGTCATTCAGGCGCAGGTCCATCGCTGTCTTCAGCGCGCTGATTTCCAGCAACCCGGCCGCCGCCTTGGAGCGTGCCTGGTGGTTGGTGTACATCGGTAAGGCGATGGTCGCCAGAATGCCGATGATCGCGACAACGATCATCAGTTCGATCAGGGTGATACCGCGTTGCCCTTTCATGAACGTATTTCCTTTTTCATTCGCTTACACGTTGAGGTCGGTTGCGCCCCAACCGGCAGCGGCGCAGTAGGCCTGAACAGACACCTTTTGTCACCCCTGCCCGCTTGGGCGTCATCTTCGCTGAACTACTCTAGTGAGCATCACGGACACGCGCCCTTGCATGGACGCGGCAAGCTGTTTCCAGGCTTGTCGCACGGGCAGAAAAAGGACCTTTGCATGACTTCATCTTCCCCCCTCTACCGCTGGCATGGCACCGACGCCAACGGGACGCCGGTCAGCGGCCAAACACCCGGGCGCAGTCCGGCTTATGTGCGCGCCGGGCTGATTCGCCAGGGCATCACGGTGGCCAGTTTACGCCCGGCCAGCGGGCTGACGTTCAGTTTGCCGAAGCAGCGCGATAAGGCCGACCCGGCGGGTTTCAGCCGACAGTTGGCGACCTTGCTCAAGGCCGGCGTGCCGCTGCTGCAGGCGTTCGAGGTGATGGGGCGCAGTGGCTGCAATGCGGCGCAGGCGGCGTTGCTGGAGCGATTGAAACAGGATGTGGCCTCGGGCCTGGGGTTGGCGGATGCGTTGCAGCGCCACCCGGCATGGTTCGATGCGCTGTATTGCAACCTGGTGCGGGTGGGCGAGCAGTCTGGCACGCTCGATCGGCAACTGGAGCAGCTGGCGGGCATGCTGGAACAGCGGCGGGCGCTGCACAAGAAGGTGCGCAAGGCGATGATCTACCCGCTGCTGCTGTTGCTGACCGGGCTGGGGGTGTCGGCGATTTTGTTGCTTGAGGTGATTCCGAAATTCGAGAGCCTGTTTGCCGGTGTAGGGGCAGCTTTGCCGGCATTTACCCAGTGGGTGATCGACTTGTCCGCAGGGTTGAGTCGGTTTGCGCCGCTGTTGTTGGTGATGGCTGCGGTGTTAGGTTTTGCCGGGCGTCAGGTTTACCGGCAGCATGCGCCAGCGCGCCTGTGGCTATCTCGGCAGGTGCTGGGTTTACCGGTGTTCGGCAAATTGCTGGGGCAGGCGGCGCTGGCGCGGTTTGCGCGTAGCCTGGCAACGTCCTATAGCGCCGGGGTGCCGTTGCTGGATGCGTTGGGCACGGTGGCCCGGGTAACCGGTGGCGATCTGCACGAGCAGGCGGTGTTGCGGCTGCGCCAGGGCATGGCCAATGGGCAGGGGCTGAACCAGGCGATGGCGGGTGAACCGCTGTTTCCACCGTTGCTGGTGCAGCTGACGGCCATCGGTGAATCCAGCGGCACGCTGGACCAGATGCTGGAGAAAGCCGCCAGCCATTACGAGGAACAGGTCAGCCAGGCGCTGGACCAGTTGACCAGCCTGCTGGAGCCGGCCATCGTGCTGATCCTGGGCCTGCTGGTCGGTGGCCTGGTGGTTGCGATGTACCTGCCGATCTTCCAGTTGGGTAGCTTGATCTGAACATGACTTTATGGACTTTGCTGGCAGAGCAGCCGGCGTACTTCCTCACCCTGGCCACGCTGCTCGGCCTGTTGGTGGGCAGTTTTCTCAATGTGCTGGTGTATCGGCTGCCGATCATGCTGGAGCGGCAATGGCAGCGTGAGGCACAAGAAGTGTTGGGGCTGCCGGTTACGCAACACGAACGGTACGACCTGTGCTTGCCCGCCTCCCGCTGCCCACATTGCGCGCATCAGATTCGCGCGTGGGAGAACATTCCGGTCATCAGTTACCTGGCATTGCGCGGGCGTTGCTCAGCCTGCAAAACCCGTATCAGCCCGCGCTACCCGGTGGTGGAAATCGCCAGCGCGCTGCTGTCGCTGGTGGTGGCGTGGCGCTTTGGCGCTTCGGTAGAGGCGTTGCTGGCACTGCCACTGACCTGGTGCCTGCTGGCCCTGAGCCTGATCGATGCAGAACACCAATTGCTGCCGGATATGCTGGTGCTGCCGATGCTGTGGCTGGGGCTGATCGTCAATGCCTTCAACCTGTATGCCCCGCTTACCGACGCGCTGTGGGGCGCGGTGGCCGGGTACCTCAGCCTGTGGACGGTGTACTGGGTGTTCAAGCTGGTCACCGGCAAGGAAGGTATGGGCTATGGCGACTTCAAGCTGATGGCGCTGATCGGGGCCTGGGGTGGCTGGCAGGTGTTGCCGTTGACGCTGCTGCTGTCGTCGGTGGTGGGGGCGCTGGTTGGCCTGTGCCTGCTGCGTCTGCGCCGGCATGCCATGGGCACGGCGATGCCGTTCGGGCCTTATCTGGCGATTGCGGGGTGGATTGCCGTGCTCTGGGGTGATGAAATAGTCGCCTCTTACATGCAACTGCTTGGATACTGATGGCCACTGCAGCCTTTACCCCCTGGATTCTCGGCCTTACCGGCGGCATTGGTAGCGGCAAGAGCGCCGCTGCCGAGCGCTTCGTCGAGCTTGACGTGCACCTGGTCGATGCCGATCAGGCGGCGCGCTGGGTGGTTGAACCCGGCCGCCCGGCCCTGGCCAGCATTGTCGAGCGCTTCGGCCCGGGTGTGCTGCAGGCCGACGGCCAGCTGGATCGCGCCGCCCTGCGCCAGCTGATCTTCGCAGACCCGGCGCAGCGCAAATGGCTGGAGCAACTGCTGCACCCGTTGATCGGGCAGGAGATTTTCAGCTACCTGGCCAAAGCCCAGTCGCCGTATGCGGTATATGTCTCGCCGCTGCTGATCGAGTCGGGGCAATACCATAAGACCCAGCGCGTGCTGGTGATCGATGCGCCGCAGGAACTGCAAATAGCCCGTACCCTGGCGCGGGACAACACCAGTGCCGAGCAGGTGCAGGCCATTTTGCAGGCCCAACTGGCCCGTGAGGATCGCCTGCGCCATGCCGATGACGTGGTGGTCAATGACGGCGACCTGGCCGCGCTGCATCAGCAGATTGACCGCCTGCACCACTTTTACCTGACTTTGAAAGGAGGCCAGCCATGAGCCAGCCATTGACCGTCGACTGCCCGACCTGTGGCGCACCTGTGGAATGGAACGAGAAAAGCGCGTTCCGGCCGTTTTGCTCGGACCGTTGCAAGCTGATCGACCTGGGGGCCTGGGCGGCTGAGGAACACAAGATTCCGGGGGCTGAAGAGTCTGAGGATGAGCTGTATTCGGGGGACCTGGAGCCGCGGCACTAAGCGGATTTCAAGGTGGCTGGGCTGGCCTCTTCGCGGGTAAACCCGCTCCCACAGAGAAAGTGCAACGCCAGTCCCTGTGGGAGCGGGTTTACCCGCGAAAGCGCCGGCACAGCCACCACACATTTACCGATCATCTTCCTTCCACGGCGCCTGCAAGTACCGCGTGCGGTTGAACGTTTCCAGCCACTCCGGGCAAAACACCACCAGCGCACTGATCACCATGCCGTTGATGAACGCCTCGGGGAACATCATCAGCCACAGGTAGCCCACAAAGTCGCTCAGCCATTCCGGCATGGCGAAACGCCCATCCAGCCACAACACCCCTAGCGCTGCAGGCACGCAAACAAGCACGGTGAGCGCCGCAGGAAAGAACCCCGAACAAAATATATAAACAAACAGGTTTCGCGGCTGAGCGCGCTCGACCACGATCGCGCACACCTCGGTAATCAGCACCGGCAAGCCAATCAGCAACAAGCCATTCACCCCCAGCGCCGCCAAATCCTGCCGCCCCAACGCCAGCAGACCGAGCTGGGCCATGAACCCACCCAGCACCGCCAGGGGCCAGTCCAGCAACAGGGTAACTGCCGTCATGCCGATGAAGTGGTACGACACACCGGTATCGAAATCACGCCTCACCAGCCACAACGCAAACAGGCAAAACACGGTGCCAAACAACAGATGCTGCCGGCGCCGGTCGGTGAACAGTTCTACCCAGCGCACCCGGCTGACCGCCCACACCAGCAACGGTACATAACCCAGCCAGCCAAGGGTAAGGGTGGTACCGGACAACACCTGCGCGCTGATCACCTGAGCAATGCCCCTTGCGGCCATGTGGATAAACCCGAGTCTACACCCATTCTCCGTTTCCTTCGGCTGCGGTAGGCTGGCGCCCTCATTCGATGCAGGAAGCATTGGCCATGCCGGAAGGAATCAACCCCACCCTGCTGTTGGCAGCAGCACTCAACGCCATCATTGGCGTACTTCACCTGGCTGTGATCGCCGTTGGGCCACGCTGGTACCGTTTGTTCGGGGCCGGCGAACGTATGGCGGTTGCCGCCGAAAAGGGCCGCTGGTACCCGGCGCTGATCACCGCCGCGATCGCCTTCGTGTTGCTGGCCTGGTCGGCCTATGCACTGTCGGCTGCCGGGGCAATCGGGCGGCTGCCGTTGCTGCTGCCGGCCATCTGCCTCATCACCCTGGTGTACCTGCTGCGTGGCCTGCTGGGGCCCAGATTGCTGGCGGGCACCGGGCGTTCGCAGCGTTTTATCGTGGTCAGTTCACTGATCTGCCTGGGCTTCGGCCTGGTGCACCTGGTCGGGCTGGTGCAGCAGTGGCCGATGTTGCGCTGATTCCCGCGCTTAAACAGCATCTTACCGTCATCGATTAGCGGCTAAGCTTGTCTGCATGGATGACTCAGACTACCTGCGCCTGCTTACCATCCAGGCCGAACAAGCCAATGCCTTTCTCTCCAACGCCCGCAAGTGGGAGCGGGAGCGTTGGGTGTGCCAGCGTCTGTTGCAGGGGTTGAACATTCCCTACCGCAGCGAGGACTTCACCCCGGCCGGCCAGGAGCCGCCAGACGTGCTGTTCCGCGATGCCGCGTTCGAGGTATTTTTCGTGCTCGACGAAGGCCGCCGGCTGAACGATGAATGGCGCGAAGAGCTGCAACGCCGGCGCAGTGCGTTTTCCCTGGCGCAGCTGGTGCGCCGCGAAGCGCGCCCCCGACGCATTAGTGCCACCGAGTTGCTGGGGCGCCTGGCGCCGACCTTGCGCAAGAAGGCGCACAACTATCGGGAACGCGGGCTGGAGCTGAACGAGCTGGACATCATCGCCTTCGCCAGCCTCAAGCGCGAAGTGCTCGACCTCAACACCCACTTCCCGCCGCCTACCGAATACCTGCGCCAGGGCTGGCGCTCGTTGTCGCTGGTGGGGCCGACCTTTGCCCGGGTGCTGTTCGCCCACCCAGACGCGCCAGACTTTTTGCGCGGCAACCTGGGCCGCAGCATCGTGTTCGACGTGGGCATCAGTCTTTGATCCAGTGCAGCGAATGTTTGCGATGGCGTACACTCGGCGCCAGGGATAGAAAGCATTATCATTTGTTTCAAGCGCTTGCGCGAACGCTGTAGCGTTTGCGCAGTCACAAACGTCTACCTGACGAGGCCCACCATGACCAGCCGCCTGAATCCGGAAGATCAGCGTCGTGTCGATGAGTATCTGCGAGCCCCCCAGCACCAAGTCGAGCGCAGGCCTTTCCGGCCGTGGCTGCTCCTTGTGCTGGTGGTGGCCGTGACCATCGGGTTGGGTCTCATCAGCCGCCTGCTCAGTGGACTGGTGCTATGAGCTGCTTCGCGCTCGCCCTCCCCTCGTGCAGTTTGCGGCCGGCCCTCTGGGCCACGAATTCCGTAAACCTTATGAGATATCCCCATGACTCATCGCATCGTGATTGTCGGCGGCGGCGCCGGCGGCCTGGAACTGGCGACCCGCCTGGGTAAAAGCCTGGGCAAGCGCAAGCAGGCCGAAATAACCTTGGTCGACGCCAACCTCACGCACATTTGGAAACCACTGCTGCACGAAGTGGCTGCCGGCTCGCTGAACTCCTCGGAAGACGAACTGAACTACGTGGCCCAGGCCAAGTGGAACCACTTCAACTTCCAACTGGGGCGCATGAGCGGCCTGGACCGTGAAGGCAAACAGATTCAACTGGCCGCCACCCTCGATGAAGAGGGCCGCGAGCTGCTGCCTGCGCGTACCCTGGGCTACGACACCCTGGTCATTGCCGTAGGTTCCAACACCAACGACTTCGGCACCCTGGGCGCGGCGCAGCACTGCCTGTTCCTGGACACCCGCAAGCAGGCCGAGCGCTTCCACCAACAGCTGCTGAACCACTATCTGCGCGCCCATGCCGGCGATGTGGCCAGTGAAAAAATCAGCGTCGCCATCGTCGGCGCGGGTGCCACCGGTGTGGAACTGGCGGCCGAGCTGCACCACGCCGCACACGAACTGGCGGCCTATGGCCTGGACCGCATCCAGCCCAAGGATATGCACATCACCATCATCGAGGCAGGCCCGCGCGTGCTGCCGGCGCTGCCAGAGCGCATCAGCGTGCCGGTGCACAAGACCCTTGAAAAACTGGGCGTGAAGGTGATGACCAACGCTGCGGTCAGTGAAGTGACCGAGGACGGGTTGAAAACCAAGGACGGCGAAGTGATCCAGGCCAGCCTGAAGGTGTGGGCGGCGGGTATCCGTGCGCCGGCCTTCCTGAAAGACATCGACGGGCTGGAAACCAATCGCATCAACCAGCTGGTCGTGCGCCCTACCCTGCAAACCACCCGCGATGACAACATTTTCGCTTTCGGTGACTGCGCCGCTTGCCCGCAACCAGGCAGCGACCGCAGTGTGCCGCCACGGGCACAGGCCGCGCACCAGCAGGCTTCGATGCTGGCGCAAAGCCTTAAGGCGCGCCTGGAGAACAAGGCGCTGCCGACCTACGAGTACAAGGACTACGGCTCGCTGGTGTCGCTGTCGCGCTTCTCGGCGGTAGGCAACCTGATGGGTAACCTGATGGGCAGCGTGAAGCTGGAAGGCTGGCTGGCGCGGATGTTCTACGTGTCGCTGTACCGCATGCACCAGATGGCGTTGTACGGGTTCTTCCGTACAGCGTTGATGATGCTGGGTAGCAAGATTGGCCGGGGTACCGAGCCGCGGCTGAAGCTGCACTGATTGAAAGCCAAGGGTCGCTGATGCGGCCCTTCTTTTTGCTCATCTACCGGCTGTGGGTTCAGCACTTTTTGCAAGGCAAAGAAAAAGGGCATCTCTTTCGAGATGCCCTTTGTTCATGGTGGGTCGTGTAGGATTCGAACCTACGACCAATTGGTTAAAAGACAATTGGGATCTAGGCCGAAATTTCCACCTAGGGAGGGGTTTTAAGCACCATTCCAGCGCCTAGCTAAGCAGCCTCTAATGAAATCCACATTAGAGGCATGGCAATGACACATCCGAAGAAAGCAAGACGAGCAGGTAAGGTTTCCACCAAAGGCGGCACCGGTAAATCCACTGGATCCACCAATCTGGGGGCATTCACTGCAGACGCCGGGCTGCGCACCCTCCTCATCGATCTGGACCCCGTCCAGCCTTCCGCATCCTCCTATTTCCCCCTGGAGTACACCGCCCCGGGCGGCATTTTCGAGCTGCTGTCGTACAACGAGACCGACCCGGCCAAGATCATCTCCCGCACGTCGATCAAGAATCTCGACGTCATCATCTCGAACGACGCCAACAACCAGCTCAACAACCTCATACTGCAGGCGCCTGATGGCAGACTGCGACTAGCCAACCTGATGTCGGCTTTCGATGCCAATTACGACCTCATCCTCTTTGATACCCAGGGCGCCCGCTCTGCGATGTTGGAGATGGTCGTTCTTGCATCCGACATCATCCTCTCCCCCCTCCCCCCGAACATGTTGGCCGCGCGCGAATTCAGCCGTGGGACCATCCATATGATGGATGGCTTGCGCAGTTACGCACGCCTCGGCCTCACCATTCCCCACATCAACATCATCATCAACGGCCTGGATGAAACTGCTGACGCACGCGAGATCCACCGTACCGTCCGTGAAATTTTCGACGGGAACCCTGACTACACCGTCCTGCAATCGATCATCCCAGATGCCGTCATCTTCAAGAAAGCCGCGAGCCAAGGCGTGCCAGCGCATCGGCTTGAATATCGTCAACCGTCGAACCGTAAGTCGCCGTCGGCGCTGAACGTCATCCGCAACCTGGCTATCGAGGCGTTCCCAGAATGGAAAGACCGCTTCGAGGCAATGACCGAAGAGCGTGTTGCCGAGATCGCCAAGGAGGCCCGCCGCGATGAGTAAGCACGCGATAACCGAGGCTGCCGGGATCACGGCCGATGAAGTCCTCAGGATTGGGAAACTCTACAGCTCCAATGAGTTACGCGGCATCCAGAAAAAGCTGACATCCGCGTCTGGAGACCTGCACAAGCTAGCCAACGGTTGGAAGATGGGTGCCGGCTTGCTCGGATCGCTCGGTGACCTTCTGAGCATTGAACAGCGCGATCTACTGCGTAGTGCCGCACAACTCGTTGATTCGATCGGTCACAACGTGACCCATGCGAAGGAAAAGCGCGTTCGTTCCGAGAAAGAAACGAAACGCCGGCAAGATGCGCGTGATGCTCAGTCGAAACAGCTGGTAGCCCGTACGTTCCCCTTGCCTACCGAAACTCACGAAGAACTGCTGGAGACGATCAAAGCCGCACTCATTCTGAATCGTGCACGGCAGTTAAACACCTCCTACAACCCTTCTGAATTCAACGTTTACATCAGAAACGAGCTGAAGACACCTGCTCGGCTCCATGGGCATTCAGTGGAGCAACACCGAGCAGGTAATGTCAGATCACTCCGCTACTTCATGATCAGCGACCTGACCAGCCACCTTGCTTATGACGATGGTTCATCGGTTGAGGAACGCCTGCGGCTCCTGCAGGAGAAAGTGGCCGAAGCTGTAGGCTTGGCTGCCTTGACAGCAGACGAACGCGAGACCCTTCGCCTCTGGCAAGAGGCCTTGGTGCCTGCAGCGGACAGGCAGGAGGGCCAAGCATGAGCTTTGCCCTCATATCTCAATTCGCGGGCTCGCTTTGCCTGTATCTCATGAACTGCTCTGTGGCACTGGCCACTGCCTATGGCTTGGGCTCGATCTTCAAAGCCCCCCATGTCGAGCTCGCGTTGCAGGGAGCGGTCTACTCAGCCTATGCGCTCTGTGTCTTCGGCGTACTGAACTCCCTGGCCTTGATCGCATCCGCGCTGCGCAGCCGACCTCGCCGCGCCGGGGAGAGTTCATGATGGACAAGCAGAAGATCCTCGACAAGGTCACCAAGCTGATGTCCTTGGCCAATAGTCCGGGGGCAAACACGAACGAGGCCGCAACCGCATTGCGCCAGGCCCGCTCGCTCATGGCCAAGTACAACATCGAGTCCGACGAACTTCGAGCCAGCCAGGTTCTAGAAACAAGCGTCCCCACTGGCACTCGCCGCTCCCCCGCTGATTGGCTGCACTCCCTGGCCGCAACGTGCGCAGCCGCTTTCGACTGCAGCCACCTCTCCTACTACCACCCATTGAAAGGGTACTGCTTCAAGTTCCTGGGCAAGGGTATCGGCCCGGATCTGGCTGCTTATGCCTACAGCAGCCTCGTCCTGCAACTGCAGAAAGCACGTCGCGAGCATGTCTCGCAGCAGAAACGGTGTCAGCTGAAGACCAAACGACGTCGCGGCCAACTCTTTGCTGAGGGCTGGATCGGGGCAGTGGCCTACAAAGTTCGAGAATTCGCTGGTGACCTAGCCCCAGATATCCAGGCTGATATCAGTGCCTACTTGACCTTACATCACCCTGAGTTGAAGCGCTTCGACATCACGCCAAGCGAAGCCAAGGGCCACGATCGTAGCTCGCTGTACGAAGGAA
Source organism: Pseudomonas sp. NBRC 111133 (assembly GCF_001320605.1). Classification (NCBI taxonomy): domain Bacteria; kingdom Pseudomonadati; phylum Pseudomonadota; class Gammaproteobacteria; order Pseudomonadales; family Pseudomonadaceae; genus Pseudomonas; species Pseudomonas sp. NBRC 111133. The sequence goes on from NZ_BCBJ01000088.1 coordinate 17,491, forward strand.
TTAAGCAGGGTCAGCGTGCTCAGCTCCACCGGGGAGTAGGCCGCAGTGAACAGCCAGGAATTGCCCAGGGAGGTGCCAGATGACCGATCTGATCCTTTCCCCTCCTCATTCCGTCGAGGCTGAACAAGGCGTTCTGGGCGGGCTGATGCTGGACAACGAAGCCTGGGATCTGGTCGGTGATCTACTGCAGGCCGACGACTTTTTTCTATCCCAACACAGGCTGATCTTCACTGCCATCCAGGAGCTGTCAGAGAAAAACAGCCCATTCGATATAGTGACGATTTTTGAGGCGATGGCCATCCCTGAGGAGGTTGGAGGCCTCTCCTACCTGGCAGAGCTGGCCAAGAACACTCCGTCTGTAGCGAATATCCGGTCGTATGCTGAGATCGTGCGCAACCGCGCCCATCTCCGCCGCATCATGTCCCTGTGTTTTCAGGGGACTCGGGACGCTGCTGAACTCGCCGCTGACGCGGCTGAGGTCCAGGACACGCTAGAGCAGAAGCTGTTTAAGCTGGGCGAAGGTCGTGTGGTTAGCGAATTCACCGACATGAATGAGGCATTGCTCTCTGTCGTCGACAAGATCGACGCCAATTTCAATGGCCATGTGACCGTGACCGGTGTGCCGACCGGGATCACCGATCTTGACGAGATGACCCGTGGTTTGCAGCCAGCCGATCTGATCATCGTAGGCGCGCGCCCCTCCATGGGCAAAACCTCGTTCTGCTTGAGCACCGTCGATGCTGCGCTGACCAATTCGCCTGACAAGATCGTGCTGGTTTTCAGCATGGAGATGCCTACCGAGGCCCTGATTTATCGAATGCTGGCCATTCTGGGCCACATCGATCTGAGCAGGCTACTTTCGGGTCAGCTGCAGGATGAGGACTGGCCCAAACTATCAGCCGCCGTCCATCGCATGAACGCCTATGGCAACCGACTGGTCATCGATGACAGCGCGAACCTGACCCCTGCCGCTATGCGAGCCAAGGTTCGACGTGCTAGCCGGCGTTTCGGGAAGCCTTGCTTGATCATGGCGGACTACCTGCAGCTCATGCGGAGTCCTGGTCAAGAAAACAGGGTCAACGAAATCAGCGAAATATCCCGATCACTGAAGGGGATCGCCAAGGAATTCAACTGCCCGTTCATGGCCCTCTCCCAGCTCAATCGGGACCTCGAGCGCCGTCCCAATAAGCGCCCTGTGAATGCTGATCTACGGGACAGCGGGGCTATCGAGCAGGACGCGGACCTCATCCTCTTTGTCTATCGGGACGAGGTGTACAACGAGGACACCGAACTCAAAGGCGTTGCCGAACTGATCATTGGTAAACACCGCAATGGCCCCGTCGGCTATGTCCGGGCTGCCTTCATCGCCAACCAAACCCGATTCGCAAACCTCACTGCCGATCATTGGCAAGGAGCTGCCGCATGACGTCCATGCAACCCCATCCGATTACGCATGCCTGCCATAGCTGTGGCCGGCACTTCGCACTGCATCAAGTACGGCAGGTGCATCCCGCCGAGCACACCCCTGAAGGTGAGGCAGAGGTCCTGGTATGCCCGGTCTGCGGCAGCTACGACCTCAATCCTCTTTCGGAGGTGCCCAATGCAAGTTGAGCAGATCTACCCTTCGATCCCTGCGATCGCAAACACCGACCAGTCGGCCTTGGCCTTTGCGCACCACTCTGGCGTCAACGCGGTTTGGCTGGATGCTCTCGGCCAGGTTATCTCACGGCTCACCCAGTTCGGTGAAACCACGGTGCCTGTTGAGCTGAATGAGGCTATGCAAGAGCTTGCCCGGCTGCAGTACATCGAGCTGGAAAGCCATGATGCTGGAACGCTGGCAGCGACCCTTCTTGGCCAACCAGCCCTGCTGACCAACTATTTCTGGTCCGTATGGGTACCAAGACATCTCCTGAGCTGCGGTCTGAAGGTGGCAGTAACCCCCTATCTGACCAGCTCCGATGACGAGGCTCATCATTGCACCGTGGTCTTCCGCATTCCTGGATCGCGCGAAACAGCACGTGAGTTCCTCACCGACCTGGCCACTCAATACCCCGGCTGCACTCCGGAAATCGTGGCCATCCAAGCCGGTGATGCGCTTTGCCAGAAGGAGGCCGGATCCAATGCGTAACCTCCTTCGCGGCGCGCACGACAGTGTTCGCCGGCTTGCCGAATTCGCCCTCTCCGAAGGCTGGACTCTCTCCCGCTCCAACAGCGGGCATCTGAAATTCAGCAAGTCCGGCTTTACACCGATCTTCACGTCTTGCACGCCCAGCGACCGCCGTACCGAGCGCAATACTCGAGCGCTGCTCCGCCGTGCCGAGGCCCAAAACAACATGTCCCGGGGGATTCAATAATGCCAATCCGACATGCAATCGTTCACCAGCTCGATAAGCAGCCCGACGGCAACCCGGCCGTACTTCACGCTCGTGACACAGAGCTACCGGCTACGGATGCCGTCGAGAACCTCCAGGCCGACCTGAACGACAGCTACAACGCCAAGCAAGGCAAAGCGTGGGGCTTCTTCCATGGGGAGTCGGGTGCGTACCCATTCAGCGGTTGGCTGAAACAGTACCTGGAGGAGCAGCAAGACTTCACCAGCTTCAGCCGTGTGTCTGTCGAACACCTGCAGAAATTGATTGAAGAGGTCAACCTGTCTACCGGCGGCCACGTGCTCTTCAGCCATTACCAACAAGGCCTGACTGAATACCTGATGATCGCTGTCCTCCAGCAGGTCGAAACCGTCGGCCTCGACGGTGATCTTAATGTTGTCGCCTCTCGCTACCTGGACACCAGCAACTTCTCCTGCGCGGCCCGGATCAACCTGAGCGAGTGGCGCAACAACCCAAACTCGAAGCAGTACATTTCTTTCGTTAAAGGCAAAAACGGCAGGAAGAGTTCGGACTACTTCCGCGACTTCATCGGGTGCCAAGAAGGCGTCGACGGGCCAGGTGAAACCCGCACGCTTCTCAAAGCATTCACCGATTACGTCGAGAAAGAAGATCTCCCAGAAGAAAGCGCCCGGGAGAAAACCCACGCGCTGCTCGACTATGCCACCACCCAAACGAAGCTGGGGCAGCCCCTCTCTCTTCAAGAGCTGTCCCAGACCCTCGATGAAGACCGCCCTCAGGCGTTTTATGACCACATCCGCAATAGCGACTACGGCCTATCCCCGGAGATCCCGGCCGATAAGCGCACTCTCAACCAGTTCCGCCGTTTCACCGGCCGCGCCGAAGGTCTGTCGATCAGCTTTGAGGCGCACCTACTCGGTTCCAACGTCACCTACGACGCCGACACCGGCTCGCTGACGATCAAGAACCTGCCCACTCAGCTCACCGACCAACTCAAGCGCCGCCAGTAAGGAGAACACCATGAACGCAACCAATTCCCGCACCGCTGACAAATTTGTGGTTCGCCTGCCTGATGGCATGCGTGAACGTGTCGCTCAAGTCGCCCGCGACAACCATCGCTCTATGAACAGCGAGATTATTGAGCGTCTTGAGCAATCGCTGCTCAATGACCAACACAATACTGCTCAGGTCCAGGCCGGTTCAGCAGACGACAATCTCAAGTCAGAGCTGGTTCGCGCTTACAAGATCATCGATCGCCTGCTGCAAAACGCCGTTCCTACACAGGCCGACATCCAGGAGGTGTTGCACCTGGTCCGCAAGCAAACTCCACTGGGTCTGTCCCACATTGCTGCGGTAGGAGCTTGATATGGCCGCTACAGACCTCAAAGCCAAGCTCCTGGCTCCAGGCTTCAGCCCTACAGGCTCCACCGCCGCCATGAGCGACCCTATCGCTGATACCCCACTCGTGCTGAGCATCGACGAGGTCCTCCCTTGGGAGGACAACCCTCGTACCACCCGTAACCCTCGGTACGATGAACTCAAGGAGTCGATACGCAACCGCGGCCTCGACACCCCCCCGCCTGTAACTCGCCGGCCAGGGGAAGAGAAGTACCGTATTCGCAACGGTGGCAATACTCGCATCTCGATCTTGAAGGAGCTGTTCCAAGAGACCAACGACCCGCTGTACCAGCGCCTCCACGTGCTGTTCCGCCCTTGGGACCAAGCCCGCGGTGAGATCATCATGCTCACCGGCCACTTAGCTGAGGATCTCAAGGGTGAACTCAAGTTCATCGAGCGCGCCGTGGGTGTGGGGAACGCAAAAGCGCTGTATGAATCCGAGAGTGGGGAGGTGATTGGGATTCGAGAACTCTCTCGCCGTCTGACGAAGGACGGATACCCAATCTCTCCTTCTCATATCAGCAGGATGCTAGACACGGTTCAGCACCTGCTCCCTGCCGTACCTGCTCTCCTCTACAATGGTCTCGGCAAGCCACAGATCGAGAAAATACTGTCGTTAAGGAAGTCAGCACTGGCCTGCTGGGACAAGCACTACAGCAATGAAGGCGTCGACTTCGAGATGTTGTTCCAGGACGTCCTTGCCCAGTTCGAAGGCGAGGCAGAAGAGTTCCTGTTCCAGCGTTTCCAGGACGAGCTCATCGGCACGATGAAAAAATCGCTGCTGTTGGGCTATGAGGACATCTTGCTGGAGATCACTCAACAGCAGGACAAGCTTCGTCGCTCGACGCCGGTGGTTGAATTGCCGATCACCAGTTCGACGTCCACTCCACCCGCGCCTGCGCCAGGCACTGGGGCAGGCCCTACCCTTCCGCCATCGCAACAACCATCTGAAGGTACTGGTCGCTCGCAGCGGTCTCCGCATACACCACCCCAGCCAGCAGCCCCAGCGCCGGGAGCCTTGCTCACACCAGAGGAGCAGCAGGAGCGAGTTGCAGGGCACATTGCGTCCCCAGCGAATCTCAGCCAGCGAGTGATCGAGACCAAAGCGAAGGTTGCCGCCCTCAGTGGGGAAACCCTACCCGATTTCAACGCGAACTGTCTGGTCGCCATTCCCGTACAGGCCGGGGGACTGCACCCCATCACAGACCTTTGGTACATCGAGCGGCAGATTGACCAAGCTGCAGAATTGCGCAACCAGGTAGCCCAGCTGGCAGTTGAGATTCTCGAGTCCGTCAACGGCCCAGGCGATATCCAGGCAATCGATGGCGGGATCGGTTTCAAATACAAACAGCCCGACACCGATGTCGAAATCACTGCAACAGCTCAACATACCGTGACGCTGCTTCAGTCATTGAGCGGAGCCATGGCTATCGCTCTGAAAATGCTGAACGAGCAACCAGATCCTGCCAGCGCATTAGGTGAGTTTGAATTTGCAGCCGGGTTAGGACAACTGCTGCTGGGCCAGCCCTTGAGTACTGAACAGTCTCCAGGAGACGACGGCCGTTTGAGCGACGGCGCGCTGGTCAAACTGTTCCGCATCATTCGACTGGCTCGCCGGTTGATCGACTTGGAAATCGAAGAGTTCAAACGGTCCTCGGAAGCCCAGGGCATCTGAACACTCGATGAGATGAATGGGAGGGAGTCTCAATGTCCAAGTCAACACTTAACGAAGCAGTTCTGTCGCAGCTTCTTGACCTGATGCGCAATGGCCAACTCCAGCGCTGTGTGGAGATGGGGGTTGAACCCGAGGTGCTGGGCCAGATCCAGCATCCAACAGTACTCAGCCTGCTCCGCAACACACCGGTCAGTTGGGTCAACGTGTCTATCAACAGCTCGATGATCCTCAAGCTTCTGACCGGGGCTGCTCGCTCAGAAGAGGAAACCCGCCTTATTGAGCGGGCAATCCGCTTGGGTGCCACTACAAGCTTGCTCAACAAGTTCTTCGGGCTCACACCTCAGGAGATCGCCCTTCAGCGTACCGTCATTGGGGTTCGAGCCCCGCGCGGACGTTGGCCCGAGCTTTCCGAGGATCAAGATCATCATATTTGGCACCGCTGGACCAAGTTGATGGGTGAAAACCGAGTGGAGCTCGAGGACAGCCTGGCCATGCTCGACGTTGCCATGCTGGTTGCAGAAGAACTGAGCACAGATGGCTTAACGCTTGCGCAGATCTGGTCTCGTATCACTCAGTGGATCGAACAAGGCCTGTATCCCAGCAGCAAGGAAAAGTCCCGAGTATCTGAACGTCGACAACTCACTCTGCTGGACGAGGGTGGCATACGCCGTGTCGAGGACTGCTGCCCCGCCTCCGCTCACTTTGGAGAAGGCGAACATAGAAAATGAAGCTCGCACGGTTCCCGATTTCCACGCTCCTAGATTCGGCCTCGGGGCAACTCGAGGCCCATGTACAGAAGAAGAGAGCTGAGGACACCGCCCCTACTGCTGCACCTGCTACCCCCTACTCCGGGATCATATTCAGCGGTAATCCGCATGAAACGGTCCCGCGTAAGCTCCTGCTCGACAATCGGCTCACCCCCTTGGAACGTAATTGTTGGCAAGTATTCCGATTACTTGTCAACGAAGATGGCATCACTGCCTTCCCCACCTATGACCAGCTACGGCCATACTTGGGCATGAACCCAGGGAAACATGCCTCTCGAGAAACCGTGGCAAAGGCCCTCACCGTGCTCCGTCTAACTCGTTGGTTGAGCTTGGGTAGGACCGTCCGCAATGAGATCAACGGACAGGTTCAGGGGAATGTCTATCTGCTCCACGACGAGCCAGTAACACCGGCAGAGGCCCTGGAGTTCGACAAGGACTACATGACCTTGCTGATGCAATCCATGGAGCATCAGAACAAAGCGATCAAGGACATCGCAGCGATCACCTGGCGCGAATTCACCAGCGATCCCGACGTGGGCCGACGCCTTCCCTCGCGCATTGACACGATTAGCGATCGGCTGAATGCCCAGACTTGGGCTGTAGAGACCAAGCATAACGCGCTGCCCGCACCTGAGTTCGGAATCCGAACTCAGCAAGATTTAGCCCCGGAAGGACTGAGTTCGGAATCCGAACTCAGTGAGAACTCAGCGAAACAGGGAGATCTTCCCCTCAGTTCGGAATCCGAACTCAGCCTAAAACCGCTGAGTACACCCTCAGTTCGGAATCCGAACTCTGACAGTACGTATACAAATACAGACAAGTCTGTATCTAAAAGCTTTGTACAACCGCGCGAGAGTGCAGGTGTGAATTGGTTGCTTGCCCTGGATCTTCTCAAGCCAGAGGACCGTGTGAAAGCACGAGAGATTATGGGACCTGTACCGGAGCATGTCCGAGAGGCGGTGATCAACCAGTGGAAACATCGATGCACAACTGGGAGCGTGGCCAAGCCACTTGCATACCTGACGACCCTTGCTGGCAAGGCCATCCGGGGCGACTTCAACGCTGAGTGGAATCCTTCAGCGCCCGCCGCAACTCCGACGCCAACGCCTCCACCGGCACGGACGGTTGCACGCCCTGCCCAGTCCCCCGCCCAAAAGCCGGCACCGACAGCAACCTCGATGCAGACAGCGAACTCCGCCCTGACTTCGCTCCAAGCCCTGCTTGACCCACGTCGCCGCGAGGAGTCCACCGATGAGTGAGTGGATGGGGCTTGAGATCACCCTAGGGCTTGGCTCCATCGTTTTGGGCATGCTGGCCGGTCGCCTCAGTACTTGGGTTGCCTGCTGGTTGCCTGCTTTCCTCGAGCAACAATGGCAGCGGGATGCTCGGGAACTACTCGGGCTGGATCTCGATAATCCTTGCGAGCTTCAAACGACCGGATCTCCGGTGCGTGGAACCTGGGCCGCGCAAATCGGCTGCGCTGTCTTGTCGTTAGTGGTGACGGTGCATTATGGGCCAACCATGCAGGCATTCTTTGCCCTGGTGTTCACTTGGTGTCTTCTGGCTTTGAGCTTGATCGACAGTGAACACCATATGCTGCCGGATGCGCTGGTAATACCCATCCTCTGGATCGGTCTCGCACTCAACTCCTTTGGAGTTTTCACGACACTGCACGAGGCACTTTGGGGCTGTGCCATGGGCTATTTGAGCCTTTGGTCAGTTTTCCACCTGGTCAAATTCATTACCGGCATAGAAAGCCTGGGCGCTGGCGACTTCAAGATGCTGGCCCTAATTGGGGCATGGACTGGCTGGCAGGCACTTCCCTGGACAGCAGGTTGTACCCTAGTACTTGCAGCCCTGGCATGTGGATACCTCAAGCTGCAAAAAGCTCTGTCCAGCACCTCAAGAATTCCTTTGGGTCCGTTCCTGGCGATGGCTGGCTGGGCAGGCATGCTGCTGCCACATCAATGGTAGGGCGTGTTGCCACTGGCAACACCATCCACCGATGCCGCCCATCTGAGCGGTGCTCCCGCGGGAAAACAGCCCGCCACTCATCGGCCCGAACAACTTCTCCACTGTTGCCACTGGCAACACTACGCACAGCCAACCAGACACACGGTCTTCACCCGCGTCGACAGTGACCGGCTGTTGCCACTGGCAACACTATGCACAGTCCAACCAACACACGGTCTTCACCGGGGGGGCGACGGTGGCCGACTGTTGCCACTGGCAACACCAAGCAGCGCCGACTGCCAGGCGGTCTTCACCGGCGCCGACGGTTTGCCCACTGTTGCCACTGGCAACACTATGCACAGTCCAACCAACACACGGTCTTCACCGGGGGGGCGACGGTGGCCGACTGTTGCCACTGGCAACACCAAGCAGCGCCGACTGCCAGGCGGTCTTCACCGGCGCCGACGGCTTACCCACTGTTGCCACTGGCAACACTACGCACAGCCCAACCAACACACGGTCTTCTCCCGTGGGCGACGGTGACCGGCTGTTGCCACTGGCAACACCTCATAGTGGTGCAGGCCACATCTCCAAGGCACCGTTAAACCAATGACAAATCCAGCACACCGGGTTCTTCATTTATTACTGCGCCACAAACGGCCCGACAGCAGCATGGACATCGTTCACCCACCTTATATAAGGAAACCATGTCCATGGCTGACAACTATCAGCTCAACATCGGCTCCCTCAGGAGCCAGGTCCAGCTGACTCTCCACACTCACCATGCCGCCCGAATCTGGCTGGGTCGCCAGAAGACCGACGACAAACACAGCATTCTTGGGCTGGCTGGCTTCTGCCTCAAGATCAACCAGATCGATCGCGCCGCAGCGCAAGACGACCCGTACTCCGACTGGTGGATGATCAGGATCGAGGAGAAAATCCAGGAGGTAGATGATGCCCTCAAGGCCATCGACAGCCGCCTTGATGGAGTGATGGCCCAACTCCCCAAAGCACTCGAAATCGGCGAGAACCTCTCCATCCAGCCGCTGAAGCTGCCGCTCTTCATCTCCAACCCGCTGGGCTTCAAGGGCGTCCATCTACTGACTCAGTACGACGAAGTCGTCCGCCGCATCCTGCTGGCTCAGCACGTCGCCATGATCGGTCGCCGCGATGGCGAGATCTGGATCGATGAAGGTGCTCACCTGCTGCGCAGTCTTTTTGGGCTGGCCCAGCTCCATCGCTTCTCCGGCGCATCGCGTGACGACTTCGCCGCCAACAATGCCCGGGCTGAAAACGCGCGCGAAATGTACAAGCGCTACGGCGATATCCCCCAGGACATCCTGGAAGGCACCCGCCGCTCGAACTTCGCCCCGCCCATCCGCCGTGGCTCCGCAGGCCCGGTCGAGGATGTGGATGACGAATTCGAAGGCGAGGCATGACGCTCATGCGATCGGACACCCGACCAATGGAGGCACTGCAACAGAGTGCCTTCAAACCGCTGCAACAGGGTGCCTATCAGGGGCTGCAACAGAGTGCCTCACTAAAAGGCCTTTTAAAGCCCTTTAAAGGTAAGGGGGAGCTGGTCCAGTTGGCGGAGCAGTGCGCATCGCTGGAGGCGGGGCTGCGCACCCTTACCCAGGAAGTACTGGCCCAGGTTCGCCAACATCCATTCGCTCTGCTGCCCGTCAGGCTCATCGAGCAAAACACAGCAGCTGGCACAACCTTTCTTCGCTGGCAAAGCGTGCAAGAGCGGCGCATGGGTGTCGGCGTATGGGCTCAGATGGTTCACGCCCCCAAAACACCAATCCACTTGCTGCAGGACCTGTTTGCCCTGGAGCAACACCGAATCACCCTGAACATGCAGATCAGCCTCATCCACTCCATCGGCAAACAGGCCGCCGAATGCGCAGAAAAGATGGGGCAGGCCGAAGCCGAATATCAGGCTCGACTGCAGCAGGTCATGAACCCACCTCAACACTGAACGGGAGATACACCATGGGTACACCAGTAGTTTGGGAAGGCAACGTTGGTAACGCCGCTGAGCACCGGTCGTTTGCCAACGGCAACAAAGATCCGCGGCACATGCTGCGACTCAATGTGATGTTCGACAACTCGATCCCTGACGGCCAGGGTGGCTACAAGGATCGGGGTGGCTTCTGGGCCAACGTCGAATGGTGGCATCAGGATGCCGAGCGGTTTGCGGCTCTGTTTCAGAAGGGCATGCGCGTGGTGGTGATTGGTCGCGCGATCATGGATAGCTGGACGGATAAACAGAGCGGCGAGGAGGTGTCTGCACTCAAGGTCGAGGCCAGCCGGATCTCGATTCTTCCACACCGAGTCGAACACGTATCTCTGTCTGGCGGCGGTCAGCGTCCGACCAATCAACCGCAGGGTCAGCCACGCGGTCAAGCCGTCGGCGGCCAGGCTCAAAACGTTCCTCAGCCGACCCCCGAAGACATGCGCCACTACAGCGACAGCTTTGACGACGACATTCCCCTGTAGCCCCCCCTTAATTTGGCGCGCCACATCGCGAAGCTCCTGGTGACAAGGACGTCACTTCGAGTTTCCCCTCCCTTCGATGGGGCATCTCCACGGCATTCTAGCCACAGCCTGGCAGGCGATTTTTCAGGCGCCTCTCGTGAAGTCACTGGGGGCAAGGACGGATCGTCGCCACCTCATTCCGCTTCGAGGTATCGCCCCATGCACCACGACTACCCGGAATATCCATCCGTCAAAGCGACTGTAGACGCCTCGCGCTACATGGATGCGGTTCGAGCTCTCAATGGCGTCCGCCAGATCTTTTGCGACGGCGAATCCATCATGCTGCCGGAGGCCGAAGTGGAGGCCATCGAAATGCTTCGCCTCCGGTTCAATGCCACCTTTGAGTATGGGCAGGGCGAGGAGTATGAGTTTGCGACCAAGGCCTGGAATGCAGGAGTGAAAGCTGAGCTCCTTCGACTTGGGCAGGCAGTTTGCGACATCACAGGTCAACACGCTGAGGTGATGGTTCGTGCCGCACTGGATGACCCCAGCGCGACGCTGCTGGCATGGTCGGCACTCTACCGCTCAAGCATGATTCCCCACTAGCTGTGGTACACGGGCATTGGCGTGACAGCTATTTTCAGGCGCGCCACTCGTGAAGTTTCCGGAGACAAGGACGGATCGTCGCAGCCCCGTCCTCTGGACCTGCCGTCTGGTGCCTCGCATTTCTGGCGACAAGGACCTTCTGTTGCGGCCGCAGCTCGTGAAGCTCCTACGACGAGGACGCGAACTCGTAGCCCAAGGGGCGCTGCAAGCAGCGCTTGCCCAGGTCAGGGGCACATTTGAAATGACAGCGCTGGCAAATTACCATTTCCTGAAGGCATCTCCGCTCTACGGCTGCTAACTTGTATCGAAGTGAGGCACAGGGTCGTAAAAAACGCCCTTGTCGGGGAGTTGCTGGTGGCCAGGTCGTTTGAGGCGTGACTCGCCCGGCGTGAACAGGGCGTTGATGAGGAACAATCGATGCAGAACGAAGATGCCCAGGAGCGAAAAGCGGACAGGCGCCAGTTCAATAACCCCCATCCTGCGGTGGAGGCTGCAGGGGTTGAAGCCGCCGAGAAAGGGCTGCCCATATATGCCTGCCCCTACAAGCACCCTGCCATGCTGGCCTCCTGGCTGAAAGGGTACAAGCGCGCCCAGCAGCTCACCCTCAATTTTTGACCCTTCCTCCGTGGGCCTGAGCCGTACCGAATTCCCTCTCTTCCAGTTGACCATTTCACGTTGTGCCGTCCCCGGTCGGCGGCAAGAGTGCTCCCTGATTTATCTGTGCAGGGGCACCCTATGAAACTCATGATCATCGAGGCACCGGGCAAGCTGAAGAAGCTTGGGCCCATGATGAAAAAGATCCGCCCTGGCGAGCACTGGGTGGTGGTGGCATCTGGTGGCCATATCCGTGATCTCCCCCAATCGGGTCAGGACGACACGATGATCACAACCGGCGTCTTGAAAACCCTTCGCCCGGTCTACGAGATCCTGCCCAAGAGTGCCCGCAACGTCAGCACCATTCGCAAAGCGCTCAAGGACGCCACGGAGGTGTACATCGCCACCGACCCGGACCGGGAGGGAGAAAGTATCGCCTGGCACATACAGCAGGCGCTGGGGATCCGCGAGTACAAGCGAGTCACGTTCAATGAGATCACCCAAGCCAGAGTACGGGAGGGCCTGGCCAATGCACGGAGAATCGATGGGCAACTCGTTGCCTCACAAGAGTGCCGGCGAGTGCTGGACCGCCTGGTGGGCTACCTGGTCACGCAGGAGCTTCGCAGAGTCCTGGGCCAACCTACCTCCGCTGGTCGAGTTCAGTCACCTGCCCTCTACCTGGTGGTGTTGCGCGAGCGTGAAATCAGGAACTTCAAGGTGGTCCACCACTTCGGGGTAGAGCTGACCTTCAAGGACGAAACCACCGGTATGGACTGGACTGCCGTATGGCAACCGATCCCCGACTTCGCGAGCAAAGAAAACCCCTATATTCAGGACGGCACACTCGCGGCAAGGGTTGCCGCAACGCGCGCGGTAATTGTCGAGTCATGTGAAGACGGCAAGAAGCGGCGCCCGCCACCCCCACCGTTCATTTCATCCACCCTGCAGCAGGCGGCCAGCGTAGCGCTGAAATGGGACCCGGACAAAACCATGCAGGTCGCGCAGCGCCTGTACGAGCAGGGCGTGATCACCTATCACCGGACGGATAACCCCAACTTGGCCGATGAAGCCATGCCAGATATCCAGGCAGTGGCTCGCAGGCAAGGCCTCGACGTTGTTGACGAGCGCCGGACGTTCAAGGCTGCGGATAGCGCCCAGGAAGGTCACCCCGCAATTGCGCCAACCGCGTGGGAGGATGAAGTCGCAGGCGAGTCTGCTGAAGAGCAAGCGCTGTACAAGCTCATCCGGATCAGGGCGCTGGCCAGCCAGCTCGCAGACGCCATCTACGACGTGCGCATAGCCAAACTGCTGGCCAGGGGGCCGGATCAGAGGCCTCTGCGCTTCGCCGCGACTGGCAGCACTGTCGCCTATCTCGGCTGGATGAAGCTTTTGCAGAAGGACGAGACGGATGAAGAGTCGACCGACATCCCCAAGAATCCGGTGCCGGTGCTCGAACCCAAACAGATCCTCAGCGTGCTTCAGGGTGAGGTGCTCAACCAGAAGACGAAGGCGCCGGCACGCTTCACCAAGGCAAGCCTGATCAAGGAGCTAGAGCGACTTGGGATAGGACGCCCCAGCACGTTTGCATCGATCATCAAGAACATCACCGGAAAAGGCCTGGTCGTTGAGGAGAAGCGCAAATTGGTCCCAGGCCCGTTGGGGGTGAGCACCATCGACCAGTTGGAGGGCCGCTTCAGCTTCGTCGAACTGGCGTTCACCAGCACGCTGGAGAAGGACCTGGACCGAATCGCACGCGGGGAGGAGCAGTACGGGTCGGTGGTCGCCAAGTTCTTTCAGCATCTCCAGTCGGAGCTCGCAGCCCTCCGCCAGGCGCCCACAGTGGCGATGAAGGCGCGTTCGCCTGAAGCTTCATCAGGCACCCAGGGCGGCCATTCCTGCGGCAAGTGCGGGATGCCACTGGCGCGCCGCCAGAAGCGCGGTGATGGGGGTTACGACTTCTGGGGATGCACCGGGTACAAGGTGAACAACTGCCGTGTGAGCTACCCCTCGGTGAGCGGCAAGCCGGATATGTCCAAGCCCAGGGGCATGTAGCCGAAATGCTTCGGGGGCGGTAATCCATTTCTCCTGTAGCCGCTCTCCCCCAGCTGCCAATCTGCTCGCTCTTACGGGTGCGGGCAGGCGCACCTTGAATGATGACGTGTTGACTACTCATCCTCCCGGAGGTGCTTGTGGCTCGTTCCAAGAAAGTCATTGATCGGCTGAAGGCCGAGCAGGCGAACAATCCGAAGATCCCCCATTATGAGTCCCGGCCAGGTGAGTCATGCTGGCCGCTACAACCTGACGACATCAAGACCGCCGGGTACTGGAAGCAGGAACGCAGACGTGTGCCGAAGGGCGCAGAACCAGCTGCGTATGTAATCAGTGGCCAGGGAGGATCACTCCACGGCTCAGTGCTCTTAACCCGTTGGGTCGCGGCCTACCACCTCGACCAAACGGTGCCGATGAAGCCCAAGAGCGCGGACGCCAATTGAAACGACCACGCCTCCTCAACAGCCAGCCAGTGTTGCTCGAAGCCGCCGTGTTCGACGGCTACGACATGGGCATCCTCATGCCCTACATTGAGGGCGCAAACAAGGTCATGTTCGCACGTAGCGGGTTCTTCATTCGCCGCGGCGATCACCCGCTCTGCCGTTATTGGCGCGTGCCCAAGGCCAAGTTCATCGACGAGCTGGACCTGGTGTACCACCAGCTGATCGAGCTGGCCGGTGGCAAGGTCACTGAATCATGGCAGGCATTCCGCCAGAAGATCGAGAGCGCACTGGCCAACCCACGCCGAGACGCTTTCATCTCCGGAATGCTGCTGCGAATTGCTCCGCTAGCCGACGGCGGTGTGCTGCTGTCCGGAGATTATCATCCTGGAGTCGTTGCAGTGGCCCGCCGGATGCGGGGAGTGTTCCTGGGCAAATCCAGCTCGTGGCGAGTCAACGCCACCGCCGAGATCCTGCGCAGCAACCTGGTTCTGGAGCTCGGTCTTGTAGAGGATCAGTTCGAGATCCTGGACGTTGTACAGGAGCTCCTGGGCGATGGCTCTGTTACTCCAGCAGCAGACATTCCGCGCATCAGCCTGGGCGGTGCTCCTCAGGAACCCTCGACAGCCGCCAGCGGTGAGGAGAGCTCCAACGACATCTACCTCGCTGCCGTCTCGCCGATCGAACGCACCAAATTCTCAGATGCCATGATCGCCCAGGCCCTGGTCGGCTATTCCCTGCTCGATCACCAGCCTGCTGGCATCGCTCACCTGCTCCAGCGCACCAGCGCACTGCTGGCTGATGATATGGGCCTCGGCAAGACGCGCCAGGCCATCATCGCGGCGCATATCAGTGCAGCCGGTCGCCCGATCCTGGTGGTGACCCTTTCCTCGTTGCTGATCAACTGGCAGCGCGAAATCTTGGCGGTCTACCCCGACGCGACAGTCGCTGTGCAGAAGCACGACCCGCTGGTCCAATGGATGCTGATCAACTACGAGCGTCTCGGCGATTACGTGCTGCTGGCTGAGCATTACCACGTTCTAGTGGTCGACGAGGCGCACCAGCTGAAGGAGCCCACTGCCGAGCGTACACGCCATGGCTTCGATATCGCAGCCAAGGTGCCGAATCGCTATCTGCTGACAGGCACGCCTGTCCTCAATCGTGAGACGGAGCTGCACACCCTGCTACGTCTATCGGGGCACCCGGTCGGCCAGTTGCCCCTCAGCGATTTCTGCGAACGCTTCGCCGGCAGCCCAGAGTTCCGGCAAAACCTCCGGGCAGAACTGGGCGACTGGATGCTTCGCCGGCGCAAAGACGTTCTGCCCGGGCTCAAGGGTAAGCACCGCCAGTTGCTGCCCGTGGCGATGGGGGTGGAGGAGCGGAAGAAGTACGACAGCATTCGCCTCGAGGACAGGCCCATCTTTGCCAGGCTCGGCGCGCTTCGCCATTACCTGGAACAGGTGAAGGTCAGAGTCGCTATGGACCTGCTGGGCGAGCTGGACCCCGAAGACAAGGTCATCCTGTTCTGCGAGTTCAAACCCACCGTCGCGCGCCTCAAGGAGCTGTGCGATGCAGCCGGTATCGGGAACGTCACCCTGGTCGGCAGTGACTCACTCACCAAGCGCCAGAGGGCGATCGACAAGTTCCAGGGCGACCCCGACTGCCGGGCTTTCATCTGCACCACACAAGCCGCCGGTACCGGCAACAACCTCACGGCCGCCAACTATGTCTTCTTCCTGGGCCTGCCCTGGACACCCGGACAACAGGATCAGGCCGAGGACCGGGCGTACCGGAATGGTCAGCTCAGGACGGTGATCGTGAAGATCCCCCTCGTGGAGAACAGCATCGATCAGCAGCTCTGGCAGATGCTCTTAGCGAAGCGCCAAGTCAGCTTGGAGCTTATCGAGCCGGAAGAGCAGCAGGACGCCTTGGCCAAGGCTATGCTCGCCGCGACCATCAGCCAGTAGATCCGCGTGGGAGATCGACCAGCAAGCGTGCGATCTCCCAGGCCCATCCAAACTCAACGTAGATTGGTGAACCATATTTGTCGCCGGTCTTCCGACAGACCCAGCATTCGCCATCAAAACGCACTCCCCTGATGATCTCGGTAACGTCATAAACATCATCGGGTACGAGCACCCCTTCCCCGCCCAGAATGCCTTGGGCGATCGAATGGTTACCACCGTTGACCCAAGCTATGTTCAACGGCTGCATCAGGGTCACGCTATGGTTTGGATCCTGCACGAACGCGCCGAGCTCACGTCCCTCCCCGATCATGCCGAGGCTATTGAGTATGCTGCTTTCCGACCACAGAGTAGGGATTACCATGTCACTGGCCAACCGGATACTTGAGCTCTGATCCACTGGCCGACGGCAATTCTTCAGCAGAAATGCAGCCCAAGTGCCGTTCTCGGCGTGCCCATCCCACAGCCCACCAAGTGAGCTCATCCAGTGCAGCGACTGAGGGCCCGCATGCCGAGGTCGAAGCAGTGCGTCCCGTAAGTGGATGGCCTGAACGGGCCTGAGCACAATTTTTATGAGGTCTTCCAGGCCGCGCCGATTGTGTTCAGCGCTGAGAGTGTTCGCCCAGTCCATCAGGTGTTCGAAAGCGGCAATTCGACTGTCGAGCATTATCACCTCCGTTGATCTTTTCCAGTCCGAGGTCAGGCCAACCTCGGCGCCCCAAGCGGCTACTCACTTGCGTTCCATCAAGCGCGCCGGAAATTCTAACTCTGTGTGATATTGATTTCCTGCTGCATGAGAATCTGCTGGCTGTCACCGTGCCCTCAATGACTACAGGGGGCCTCATGATCAGGCAGTTGACCACTCTCTCGCTCGCCGCACTCGTTGCTGGTTGTGCGATTCAGAAGGCTGAGCAGCCGCCGAAGCCGGCGTTCGATAGCAGCCGTAATCCCGAATGGCTGTCTCCGGACATCTACCCGAACGGTGCAAGTCCGGAGAAGGAACCGGTCGTTCGGTATGGCCGCTACACCTTGGTGAGCACCCAACCCGATGCGAGCCAGCGCGACCTGATGGCACAGATCATCGACGTAACCATCCCGTCCAGCATGAACCCAAGCGTTAGGGATGCCATGCTCTACGTGGTCGACCGGTCAGGGTACGCCCTCTGCCCGCCCAGTTCGCAGCACGTCAACATCCTGTACACCCGACCTCTGCCGGCAGCCCAGTACAAACTTGGCCCGATGACGCTGCGTAATACCCTCCAGGTCCTCGCCGGCCCAGCCTGGCAGGTGAAGATCGATGAAGTGAACCGTCAGGTGTGCTTCGTGCTTCGCCCCGGTTACCAATTGCCAACCCCGTCGACGCCGGCAGGCGAGCTCTACGCCGACAAAGCGCGGACTCCTGAAACCAGCTCCGCCACACCGGGCTCGACGCCGGGCGTAGTCGTCGCCGCAGTGCCTAGTCCCCCTCCCATCTCCACCACTACGCCCGCTGTCGCATCCCCAGCGCCAGTGGCTCCCGCGCTCCCCCCAGTGGCACCCGCCAAGGATGGCTCTATCCCGGCTGCGACCGTAACCGCCGCGGCTAAACCTTCGACGCCTGCGTTCCCAGCACCGACAGTGCCGAACAAACAGGCAGCTTCCAAGCCAGCGGTTGCGGTCTCTAGTACCGCAGTCGGCGCCCCGCCCATCGAGGTCAAACCCGCTCCCCGGCCGCTGCCACAGGTATGGACGGCCGCAGTTGGATCAACGTTGCGCGAGACCGTTGAGGAATGGGCCAAAAAAGCCAACTGGCGAGTGATCTGGGCACAGGAGGACCTCAACTACCCCATTGAGGCCCCGCTGCGTTTCGAAGGGTCTTTCCAGGAAGCCATCAAGCAGCTGTTCCCACTTTACGACAACGCCCCTCGCCCCTTCGTGGTCGACGGCAGCGAGGGGGCGCAGAGCGTCCTGCACGTAGCTGAGAGGAAAAAGAAATGACCAAGTCCGCTTGGGCACGCTGGGCCCTGACGCCGATCGCCATGGCAATGTTGACCAGCTGCGCGCTGCAGCGCGTGAACGAGTCATTTGACCGCTCGGAGTATGAAGGGCGAACTGCAGGGCAATACAGCAAGTACCTCCAGAATCAGCAGCCTCAACAGGCGCGTGAAACCGTGGTGTTTAGCAACAAGCCGTGGGTGTCGACGCAGCCGCTGGTGAGCAAGCGTGGGCTGCCCTTCGCGCTCGATGCCGACATCGCGTATCGCCCGGCAGGGGCTGTCTCGATTTCGCAGCTGGCCCAGTACATCACCAAGGAAACAGGCCTGCCGGTAATCGTGGCACCTGATGCAATCAACCCGGCAATTCTGTCGTCTGGGAAGTCGGACAAAACGGCCCAGCCAAAGCCTCCTGTAGCAAACCCCGATAGCTTGGCCGGCCTCCTGCCAAGCTCAGTGATGGGTGGCTATGGTGATACGAGCACCTTCGACCTCGGCATTGGCTCCAGCAGCTTGATTTCGGGCCTCAAGTACTCAGGGAAAGTATCCGGTCTGCTCAACCAGGCGACCTCTCAGCTCGGCCTGTCCTGGCACTTTGACCAGGAACTACGAGGCGTGCGGATCACCTACTTTGACACGCGCACCTTCGATGTGTGGACCTTCGGCGATGTCCTGGAAATCGAGAGTACGGTGAAGTCCGGCCTGCTGACCTCGACAGGCAGCGGAGATACCGGCTCGTCCAGCTCTTCGGGCGCCACAGGGGAGTCTGGGAGCAACCAGAGCACCAAGTCGACCTATAAGACATCGTTGATGACCGACATCGAGAACGATGTGCGGGCAATGCTAAGCGTACAACCGCCCGGGCGCCTGTCGCTTTCCCGCTCCACCGGTTCGCTCACCGTCAGCGATCGCCCTGACGTACTGAACCGTATCGCGGCCTACCTCAAGGACACCAATCGCAGTATCACGCGGCAGGTACTTTTCAACGTCAAGGTCTATGAGGTGAACTTTACCGACAGCGATCAGACAGCCATCAACTGGAGCGCCGTCTACAAGTCGATATCAGGCAAATGGGGCTTTGGACTCAGCAACACCGTTGCCGGCATTAGCTCAGAGGCAATCTCTGCAACCGGTAGCATTCTGGACACGTCCAGCTCGCCGTGGGCTGGCTCGAAAGCCGTCCTCCAAGCTCTGTCGGAGCAAGGCCGGGTGTCGGAGGTCCGCTCGCCTTCGGTCACTACACTCAACTTGCAACCCGCGCCCATCCAGATCGGTAACGTTCAGAGCTACGTCGCCTCGAGCTCGACCACCACCACTGCCTCGGTAGGTTCAAGCACTGCCCTGACGCCGGCAACCATCACCAGTGGCTTCAACATGATGCTGCTGCCGAAGCTCCTGGACAAAGAAAACATGCTGCTGATGATCACGCTGAGCATCAGCAGCAAGCCCACCTTCAAGGACTTCGAAAGCAATGAATCGAAGATCCAGACCACAGACTATGACACCAAGAACGTTGCCCCCAAGGTACGCCTGCGGAGCGGTGAAACACTCGTCCTGACCGGGTTCGATGAGAACAGTGAAAACGCCGACAAGAGTGGTGTAGGGAGTGCAAGCTTCTTTGGCCTGGGCGGCGGTCGCAAGCGCGCTACCACCCACAGTTCCCTGGTCGTTCTGGTAACGCCGATCGTTCTACCCGACAGCCTGTCCAGCAGCTGGAGCATTCCTTACCCCCTCAGCAGCCATCAGTTCAGCTTGAACGGAACCGCTCCTGCCTCCCGCACCCACTGCAGGCCGCCACTCAGCGTCTGCCAGGTTCTTTGAGATGCCGACAATGAGCACTGAAACTCAGTCGCCACGCATCTCTCGGGTGCAGATTCTGCACCACCGAGGCCGAGCGTTCGTCACCGGATTGCGATGGCACCCGCTGGGCAGCGTGACTGGCCACATGAAGGAAGCTCGCCAGTTCGGTAAGGAGAACAAGCTCGATATCGTCACGATTCGACGTAACCCGCGAATTATCCAGGCCGGCTTCGTTGCTCGTACCGATGGTGTGACCAAAGGGATGTACTCCCTGGCCTCGACCCTGGCAGGCCAGCTCGGTGAGTCCTGGATCGCCGCGTGGCGAGTGAGCCCGGACGAGGATCGATACGCGCTTGTCGCTGTTTACAAGGGCGGCATCATCCCTGGCTGTGACGTCATTGGCTCGGAAGTCGAAATCCGCCGGCGAGTGGCGCAACAGCGCAGCCGCGGGATTGAGTTTGAAGAGTGGTATTTGCCCACCGAATTCGACATGGGGGGCAAACCACTCGATGTCGATGAGCTGCTCCAGCCGTCGAAGCTCAAGCGCGAGTATCGACTACGCCCATTGGTGTTCGGGCTATCCAGAGCAGAGCTGTCCCAGCTAGCAATCGCAGGCATCGTTGTTACAGCAGGGCTGATCGGTTGGTCGCAGTGGAGCGCCTACCAGGACCAGGTTGAGCTGGAGAAACGCTTGGCGGCCGAGCAGAAGCGGCTCGAAGAACTCGCCAGGCTGGAGCGGGAGAGTGGCAGCACTCAGCCTGCACAAGCCTTGGAGCACCCTTGGGCAAAACGTCCCTCAGTCGGAGACTTTGTGGACGGTTGCAGCAAGGTCATTTACTGGCTGCCCCCCAGCATCGATGGCTGGCTTTATGCCGACGCTGTGTGCGACGGCTCCCAGGTTCTGACCACCTACAACCGCACAGGCAACAGCACGGCAGCTGACCTCATATCCGCCACGAACGGCGTCTTTTCGGGTCCCCCTGCATTCTTCAACCAGGGTAATTCCGCGACGCTGCCTTACGCGATATCTCTGCCTGCAGCAGGTGACGAGCCACTGCTGAACGTAGCCGAAGCAACTGCCAATTTGACGTCGTCGCTTCATCGTTTTTCTCAAGAACCGACGCTCACTGAAGTGCCTGTTGCTGTTCCCCAAGAGCCCGCCCTGCCAGGACAACCCGCTCCTCCACCGCCTCCGCCCCCTGAGTGGAGGCAGTTTGAATTGAAGTACAGCACGGGTGTGCTACCGCACGACTCGCTCACGGACGCACCCGTCCAGGGGCTGAGGCTGCGCGAAATCAAGGCTGAGTATCAGGCCAACCATTTGATGTGGACTGTGACAGGTGATCTGTATGCGAAATAACGCCGTGGGCCTCTTGATCGTCGCGGCGTTCGCTACGAATGCCTTTGCGACCCCTTCGGAATTGTCTGGCATCAGCATTGGCGAACTGGGGAAGGTACAGAGCGAGACGATTCTGTTGAAGGCCAAGGCCGAACGAGCCAAGGCCGAGCGAGAAATGAAGGGCGAACCCACGCCATCGGTCCAACCGGTAAGCACTGGGATGAGTAATCCCTTCCCTGCGCCTCAGCCTATGCAGTACCTGCCCTCTGAAAGCAAAGCAGCCGCCAAGTCAGACCTCCCAGTGGTCAAGGCCGTCACGGGTTCAGCTCGCAGGATGCAGGCGACCCTGCTCTACAGCAGCGGTATCGAGGTTGATGCCCTGATTGGCCGCGAGCTGCCTGGTGGCTACCGCGTTGCTCAGATCACCCTGGACGGCGTAACGCTCGAGCGTAAGGGCAAGCGATTCCCGTTGGGGTTTTCTGACCAGGCCCCATCGGTAGCCATCCAGCCCCCTGCGCTCACCCAGCCAGCCAACGCCTTGCCCGGCATGTTCCAAACCAAGCCCTGAGGTAGCGCCCAGTGACCGTCCTTACAGCTCCAAACCCTGCCGATAGTCTGTCGGCAGATGCCGGCACAGCAGCTCTGTTCTCCCCTGCCTGTACCGTCTTGACGGCCCCAGGGGGCAGATTCGAGGTAAAGCCCGAGTTGCGTCTTTACTGCGCGCTAACCGAAGACGGCACACTTCATGTGTCGACCCAGCACCAGACTGATCCTTGGGTGATGGCTTTCATGGATCAGCTCGACCACGCAGGGTTCGACTACACGATCTCGACGTGCTCGATGACAGACATCAAGGCGCTTTACCAAACCTCCGCCCAGGCCGGCGTGGGTCTCGCGCAAGTCGATACCGACCGTCAGGCCCATGCCCTGCAGATACTGGGTGATGCCCATCGACGCGGGGCCAGTGACGTACACATCGTTGTTGGCCACGACATTTCCAAGATCTTCTACCGCCTACATGGACTGCTCTGGGAGGCACGCCAGGAGTCAAGCCTGGTCGGTCTGGAGCTGTGTTCAGCGCTCTACAACAGCATGTGTGACGTCACCAAAGATCACTACCAACCGCAGATCGCGCAAGACGCGCGCGTTGGTCGGGAATTCGTGCAACAGCTTGGGTTGTTCGGTGCCAGGGTAGCTACGCGCCCTCTCGTGGACGGTCCGCTGATGGTCATGCGGCTTCTTTACGACGATCAAAAAAAGATGACGCTCGAACACTTGGGCTTCTTGCCGGCGCAAATCGAACAGTTCGCGCGCCTTCGGAGTCTGCCGTATGGGGTGAACTTGATCACCGGTCCGACTGGCTCCGGAAAGTCAAAATCGCTGCAGGTGAACCTGAACTTACTCCACGACGAGACGCAGGGTACGAAGCACCTTCTGACTCTCGAGGATCCACCCGAGTATCCGCTAAAAGCCAATCAATCCCCATTGAGTAGCGGTGAGACTTGGAATCACGGCATCAAAAACTCAGTCCGCCTGGATCCTGACATTTTGATGTACGGAGAACTGCGGGACGTTGAGTCGGCCCAGGCCGCTTACAGCGGAGGGATGACAGGTCACCAGGTTTGGTCGACGTTGCACACGAATAACGCTGTCGCTTCCCTTCAGCGCCTGATCGACATGGGGGTACCCAAGTACCTGGTGACGGATCCTGCCCTCACCACCGGCATCATCAACCAGTCCCTGCTTCCAGTTCTCTGCCCTTCATGTCGCGTTCCATTGTCTAGGAACCTCGGGACGATCACTCCCGGCCTACTTTCTCGCCTTGAAAAACTGAGGATCGTCGACCAGGTCAATCTGCGCGGCGAAGGCTGCTCATGCTGTAGAAATCTCGGTGTCGTCGATCGAACCGTAGTAGGTGAGGTGTTGCTCACCGACATGCAGTTCATGGGTGTCTTCTCAGAGAGAGGTGCCAGCGCTGCGCGTAGGCATTGGGTTAAGGAGATGGGGGGCATTACCAAGATCGCTCATGCCATTACAAAGATCGAAATGGGAAGTATCGATCCTCGGCACGCAGAGACCATTATTGGTCCGCTCGATTTTGACCGCCAGTTAGTCGAGCTCTCCCATGTTTGATGCGCTCCAAGACTTCCGAGCTGGTTTGAAAGAGGCGTCCCGAGGTTGGGTCGAGACCTTCTATGCCAAGCAATTCGGGAAGAAGGAGCGCGTCCAATTCTACGAGAGCCTCATGGGCGTGCTCGAGGACGGGATCCCGATCGAGGTTGCTCTGGAGACGGTTGAAAAAGCCTTCAGCAACAACGGCAAGGAGCTGCATCCGGTATCGATAATCTGCGGCGAGATCGCAATGACAGTACGTGGGGGGAAGTCCCTGGCGCACTCCTGCAGGGCTCACGTTCCTTACGATGAAGCGTCACTGATCGAGACGGGAGAAGAAACCGGGAACCTGGTGCAGGCGTTTCGTGATTGCGTGCGGATCATCGAGATCCGCCAGCGCATTGGCCGGCTGGTCCGATCAGTAGTTGCGCTTCCATCGCTGACCTGGAGCCTGATGTGGGCGCTCTTGTATGTGATCGCCCTATGGATGGTCCCTTCAATGACAAGGCGATCGGACCCAGAATCCTGGACAGGTATTCCGGCGCTGCTTTACCACCTGTCCAACCTCGTCACCCATTACGGTTTGGCAATACTGATCGGCCTGCTGGCGGTGATCGCCATTGCTGTAACCACGCTACCCGTATTTTGCGGGCTCAAGATCAAACCTGACAGCCCGACCTGGCAGGTACAGGTGAGCAGGGTTCTGCAAGTCGCGCGCCTTCGCGTTGAGTCGTTCCCACCTTGGTCTCTGTACAAGGTTCTGCACGGCTCAATTTTCCTGTTGAACATGTCGGTGATGTTGCGCACCGGCATCAACCAGCTGGATGCCTTAGCCATCCTCAACAGGAGCGCTCCACCTTGGCTCAGCGAAAGGCTCGACGCGATTCACTACGGCGTGAGCTCAGGCAAAAACTTCGGCGAAGCGCTGAAGCTCGCCGGACACCAATTTCCCGATGCGATGGCCATCCACTATCTGGAGGTCCTGGCGACCCGCAAGGGATTCGCGGAGTCCATGGAGCGCTTTGCCAATCGCTGGCTAGAGCAAACCCTTCTTCGCGTTGATGCGACTTCCAAATTCCTGATCGCCATGTCCTCGGTGTGCATGGGCGTCCTGATGATCCTCGTGGTCATCGGGATCTTCCAGATGGCCGGAAGCGTAATGGACTCAACCAGCTTTTAAACAGTAACCAAGGAGTAACAAGCATGGTAACTCGTGCAAAACGTACACAAGCCGGCTTCCTGTCGATTGACGGTGTTTTCTGGCTGATGCTGATCGCGGTTGCGATCGGTTTCATCGTCTGGATGAGCTGGAGAATGATCGGCAACTCCGATGTCGCGATCGAACAGAGCAACATCAGCACCCTGATCGCAAACACCAAAAAGCTTAAAGGCTCCACTGGCTACGGGACGTCCGGGCAGAGCCTGGTAACGTCCCTGATCAACATCGAAGGCACCGGCTCGATGGGGATTTCCGGCACCACCCTGGTGAACCAGTGGAATGGTGCCGTGACGGTCGTCAGCAACGGTATGACCTTCACTATCTCCGAAGCCAACGTTCCGAAAAGCGCCTGTATCACTTTGGCAACCAAGGTGGCCAAAGACAAGCAGACCACTACCGCAATCAATGGCGGCACGGCGACCACGGGTGAAGTACTAGCGACTGCAGCAACCACCAGCTGCTCGAACAACGCCAACACCATGACCTGGACCACCTACTGAAGGAGCTTGGTGTGAGCGCCATCTCCGAAGCAAACTTCGTCGACCTCTACCTCGGCGACGGTTTCGCGGACGTGAAGGGGCTGCCTGGGCAGCCCACTCGTGTTCCTGCCCCTCAGGAATGGGGAGTCGAAATTGATCAACTGCGCGAGCGCTGCCAAGAGCACTTCAACAAAACGCAGGAACCTGAGTTCTCGCTGATTTTCGATGGTGCCGTTTACCGGGTTACCCAGCTCCAGGATCTCCACGCACAATCGCTCTTCGTACTGAGCAGGTCGGTGGTTCGGATTCTCCCGCTGGACGATCTCGGGCTGCCTGATGAACTCCATCGGAGCCTGTTCGACCCTGGCATACGAGGGTTGATATTCATCTGCGGTGAGATGGGCTCCGGCAAGACCTCAAGTGCGGCCTCGATGGTTGCGGCAAGGCTTGAGGAGCTTGGGGGAATGGGACTGACCGTCGAGGATCCACCCGAACCTCTGCTGCATGGCGAGCATGGACTTGGGCGCTGTATCCAGATCCCAGTCTCCCGTCGCCAGGGTGGATATGAGGAGGCGTTGATCCGGGCGCTGAGAACGCGCGCGGAGATCCTGATGGTGGGCGAAGTACGCGACACACCGACAGCCGCCCAAGTAGTCCAGGCCTCGATCAATGGTCATTTCATCATCTGCACCGGGCATGCCGGCAGCGCCACCAAAGGCATTGAGCGCTTGGCTTCGCTGGCACAGCCACTGATCCCGAATGCGAAAGACCTGCTGGCTCAAGGACTCATTGCCGTCATCCACCAGGTCCTGATCCCTGACGCATCTGGCTTCAAGCGGCTGAAACTTCAATGCCTGTCTCTGGTTGGAACCGACGCACCTGGTATCCGCGAAAAGATCCGTGCCGGCCAACTGCAGATGCTCGAGCAAGACATCGCCAACCAGTCCTCTAGGAGCCTCTGGAATGATCAATAAACGCAACCAGGCGGGGATGCTCGGCGTGGACGCCGTCATGGCATTGCTCGTGCTCTCTGTGCTCATCACCCTGGGCTCGGTGTGGATCATCAAGCAGATGGACGCCCAGGACTTCAGGATCGCTGCAGACAAGCAGAAGGCGGTCGCTGACGCGGTCAGCAAGTACCTCAAAGACAACTTCAGTACTGTGCTGGCGAGCGCCACCGCTACGAATCCGGTACAGATCACAGTACCGATGCTTCGCAACACGAACTTCCTGCCGGCCGGGTTCACGGACACCAATGGGTTTGGCCAGACGATCGTCGGGCTGGCTCGCAAGCCGAATGCCAACCAGTTGGAAGCTGTCGTCCTCACCACCGGTGGCCAGGCCATATCGGAGCTGGGCATTCGAACAATTGCAGAAAACCTCGGCGGCCCGGGCGGCTTCATTTCTTCGAGCAACACCAATGTGATTCAGGGCGTACGCGGTGGCTGGCAAGTGACCCTGAGCAACTACGCCATCAACCCCGGCGCCGGCCATACCGCAAGCGCACTGTTCCTGATGGATGGCCAACTCGCCAACGACTACCTGTATCGCAACGCGGTGCCGGGCCACCCCGAGCTGAACAGCATGAACACCGACCTCAGCATCGGGGGGCACAATATCAACAACGCAGCAGCCATCACTGCGTCTGGCAATGTGACAACCAGTGCGGACCTCAATGCTCGGAACGTGACGGCGACAAATACGGTGACTGCAGCAACCGCCAACATCACAGGGGAGACCTATACGGGCGGCTGGTTCAGATCGCGCGGTGATACTGGCTGGTACAACGAAAAATGGGGCGGCGGCATCTACCAGTCGGATCCGGACTGGGTGCGCATCTACAACAACAAAGGCCTCGCTACGGGTGGTGCCGTCGTCGCCGGTCAGGTCCAGTCCTACGGCAGCATCAGCGCGTCTGGGCGACTTACGACGGGGGAGTATCTCTCGATCGGTGGCCAGGCTGCTGAGGGTGCTGCCTGCAGCGACAACAGCCTGATCGCCAAAAACGCTGCCGGCCAAACCCTTTCCTGCCAATCAGGGGTATGGCGCTCCGCATCCAGTACAGCCCCCAAGTGCGCGGCTTACACCATCCCCGGGTACGCCGCGAACGACGTGACCACATACGCCTGCCCCGCGGGCTACACCAAGATCGGGTGGGACACCTACGGCCAGGGTTGGCGCTCGAGCACGACGCCCGGAATCATCATCGGCTCCAACGATTACTCGACCATTTTCTGCTGCCAGTTCTGACCCAGCGCCGCCGTGCCGGCGGCTCCAACTGCTCGATAAGCAATGATGGCTTTGTGACACACCCTCTAGCGGGTATCATGGCTTACCGCCTTACCGAGCTTCCAAGCAGCACTTACAAGGATTGAGAAGTGAGCAGTATCCATTTTGATGTAGATGCAGTGTATTGCATCTCTTTAGACACTCGCGAAGATCGCCGCCAGCTCTTCAGAGAAAGCATCGGCGAAGTAATCGATAACCCTGTCAACTTCCACATCGTTCAAAAACATCACGATCCCAAACAAGGTTGTTACGAGTCTCATCAGCAGCTGGCTCGCCTTGCCCTGGATCAGGGACTTGAGCGCATTCTTGTGTTTGAAGATGATGTGAAGCCTTATGAACTCAAAGCCTCACGCATTCAATGGATCAACCGGTTCATGCGTCGGCACCGATTCGAGGCGCTACACCTGGGCTACTCCATGGGCCGAACATGGCTGACGTGGTTTCCATTTATCGCTCGTGGACGCGTCGTAGCGCTGCATGCCTACGTGCTTTCGCGAGAAGGCTGCCAGATCCTGGCAAACACCCAATATGACGGCACACCTGTCGACGTCGTTTTCAAAAACACTATCCGCCAGCACTGCGTTTTCCCGATGATGTTCCGGCAGCACGCTGCCTGCGTAACTGGGAGCGACCTGGAGCAAGTGGTTAAAAATGAAGATGATTGGTGGGAGCGCAACTGGCGCAAGCATTGGCGGTCGCCGCTCAAGAACATGTGGAAAACGTTGCTGCGTTGGAATTTCTAACACGCTCATGATGCGGCTGGGGCGATCTCAGGAACTATTGGTCTTGACAAAGCCCCACAGGGCTGAACTTCACCCTCTGCACTCCAGGAGGCCAGGCAATGTCTTTCAACTGGATCGTCATAACCATACTTCTGATTGCCGTGGGGATAGTTTCCCTGCAGGAGGAACAGTCTCTCCAGCTCTCGGACTACGCCACGGTTGATTCGGTCAGCCGTAACTTCCTCGTTTACCGATCAGCTGCAGCGCAGTATGCCGCTGCGAACCCATCCTACACTGGCACGCCTGCAGATGCCGCCTTGTCGCTTCCCTCCTGGTTTTCCAAACCATCGGGCTTGGCCGCCTATGTGACGGCGGGACAGAGCTACACCTACTTCACCGGTGCCGTACCAGCGGGGCTACCTGCTGCCCTAGTGGAAAGAACCCAATCGATGTCCGTTGGGGTCAAGCGTTCCGGACTGCTGTACTCGCCAGTTGCTGGCGTGACGAACGTCACTATTCCTCCGCTTGTACCCGAAGGCGCGGTCGTAGCGCTCAACTAAAGAATTCAGGCTGCAAGGGCGTATCGGCTTGCATCTGTACGGTGCCGACAACATAATGCCATCAGCAATGGTTCAACCCCGCTGGCTACTGACGGTCATCAGTAGCGCCCAGGTGTTGTGGTTCGCCCCAATACCAAACCGTAAGCACGCTATAGCTCCGGGAAGGGCGTGCGGATCTGGTTGTGATTCTCCCTTTGCCTCCCTGCTCTCTCTAGTCGCGCAGCCGTCTAACTCGTGATGATCGAGTCCAAAGGCATACAGAGTCTCAAGAGATTCGGTGCTTCTTAGCTCCAAGGGCCACACCGGTGATGTGGCCCCACTCTTTTCTTTCCCTTTGGGTAGCCTGATGGACTTCAAGCGAGGTCCATCAGGCTACCCAATGGGTATTTCTCCCCCTGCCGGTGGCCCGCCGGCGATAAGCCGGGCTCCTTTTGTGCGCGGATGCGTGCCTCACGTTTGCTGGCCAAAGCCACGAGAATGGCCAGGTGATGAGAATCGAGACGATCAATGCCCAGGGATCGACGATCTCCCCACAGGTGGCTCCTTCTACATCCTTTCTCATCACGGCTGGAGGTGATCTCCAGCCGGTATCCTTTCTCCCTCCCTACATCCCTAATCGGGTTCATGGCCCCTCGCTGCAGCGGGATATCGAGGCACTCTCATTGTCACGACAGACAAGAGATACAGCGTAATGAAACGAACGAAATCAGCCGCACCAAGGATTTTGAGATCAAGAGGGTCAGGGGTATGCGAGACATACCAAAGTAAAATGCATAGGCAATAAGCCAAACCTGATCCTCCGATCAGCACCCCCATGTTAGCCCAATCACCATCGCGCAACCCTAGGTTCAAGCGACCAATAAAGACTACCCAAGATAACACCATCAGGTACGACATCCCCATTGCGACCGGCAATGCGAGTGCAGCAACAGAGAATGGGTCGGCCAACGGCGATGAATCCGGGAAAACGCTCAACAATGTCAGAGCACCAAAAACCATAAGCAACGACCTGCTATTAACCTTGGAAAACCAATCCAAAATATCCTTCATTAGCCTTTGAATCCCCCAGCAAAAATGGGTGCCATACCCTGCAAATTCAGGGAAATATAACAAACCCGTGAAAGGCGTCAACTCACCGAAATTGACCCCGAATAAAAACCTCTTCCAAAACCAGACAGACTTGAGATAGATTTATATAAGAGTTTGGCTTCCCGGCCTATTCTCCAGCACATATCCAACTATAAAGCGCTGCGTGTCTGCCCTTTCAAAAATAGGACCACAACATGAATTCGATTGAAACGCTCCGACTCCGCGACGAAGTTGAACCGTATGACTTTGTTCGCATTGAGGGAGCGCTCCCAACTCACATCTTGATTGACGGAGAGGTTGCGTCTCTCGCCAAGAACGAAATGCAGAAGAACCAAGGCTTTTTCGAAAAGCTTGGCCGCGACCTAGGTGTACTGAGATCCCAACCCGCTTGGGAAGGCTGGGAGGGCTGGGGAGCGGGAGACAAACTTAAACGTGCCGCACTGCACAAGGCTGGCTGGACTTTTAACGATAGTCACACGCCCTACGAAGAGGCTGCGCGCGCTTACGAAAAAGTGCGGCAAGCATTGCTTTCTCCTGACTGTAATTCCCCAGCCGACCTACTGGATCTGCTCAGCTAAAGAATCGATACCAAGGATTGGCGACCGAGACGACCACTTTTCCAGGCCAGCCTGAGGTTCGTTGTTTCGTACTGCCAGCTTGACACAAGCCTCCTCTGCTTCGATTATTGGTGTGTGATCTGCTGACGTCGTCAGCAACATGCCCTATGCCGCACGGATCTGTAATGCGGCAGCACACCATTCGATGTGTGATCCTCCCAAGGTCGTTTCGCTTCTGGTAGCACGACCGATCGGGTAAAACCGATAGAAGCCCCTTCCGCAAACCCAGCGGGGAATACACTTCCCCCGTTGGGTCAGTGTTTCTCCGCATTTTTCACCGCAGGAGAAACACCATGACCGCAATGTCCGCACCAACGACCGGCTTCCGTTTTGGCTATGCGCTCGGCACCCTCACCCGAGAGTTCCTGCGCTCCATGAAACGGACAACTCCGCCTGTCCCTGTTCAGGCCCAGCCTGTAGCTCATTTCGCGAGCATATCGCCCATTCGAAACGACTGGGATGAGCTTTGCCGCTTTCCTACCCTTGCACGCCGCGGCGTTGATCTGAACCAGTGGTTCGATACCAACACCAAGCCGGTACCACCGACCAAGCGCCGTGTCCGTCAGCGAAAGCCGGCCCAGCGCAAAGCACCTGAGCCACGTATGGGCTCGCTGAACGATCTCATAGCCCCAGTCGCGGCGATCTAACCCTTCTCCCTCCCCACCCTGTGCCAGGCACCCCACCTGGCAAGGTGAGGGCCTGGCGATCTAAGGAAAGCCATGGCATCCAAAAAACGCGCCGCTGTAGCGGACGACCTTCGCAAGATAGGCACCACAGCTGTCGCCGCCGCCCTCGTGGGCATTTTTCTGAGCACCAACCGATTGCTTACCACTTTCGCCCTGGCGGTAGGTGCTGTAATCTGGTTAGCAGGTATTTACCTCACACCGGAGGACTGACATGAGCCAGACCACATTCGGTATTCTCTTGCTGACTTCCCTGCTCGTACTCTGCTTGGGTATGGCGGTTTGGGCAGATTGGCCCAATGTCAAACGTCAATGCCAGAAGCTTCTGCGAGCGCATTGAACGTCGATTCCCCTTCAAACCCTCCTACCGGAGGGTTTTTTGTTCAAGGGCTTGACAAAGTATTCTGCCGTTTCCATCCTTGAGCCTGTGAGCTGCTGACGTCGTCAGCACCCCAAGCCCGAGTAGTCAAGATCTGAAAGACTGCCACGCCCCTTCAGGCGTTGATCAACCCAAAATCGCCAAGCTTCCGGTAGAGCGATTGGTCAATTTTCGAATTGATGGAAGCCCTCCCAACTTGCAATACCATCTAACCCATGCGGGGAATACTTTCCCCACCTGGGCGAAGTGTTTCTCCGCTTTCGCTATTGAAACTGGAGAACCACAATGAGCAATCAATCCAACGAAGCCAAATTCTTCGACCTGCATACCACTGGCATCGGCTACCTCAACCGTATCCGTGAAGTCAGTCCCCGCAAGGGCAAACCCTTCACCTGTGTCACCGTTGCAGCTTTGCACGGTGCAACTGATAAAGCCGAGTACTCCTACATCGACTGCAACATTGTCGGTGCCGAGGCAGAATCGCTGGTTAAACGCTGCCAGCAGGCCGTTGAAGCTAAAAAGAAGGTGCTCGTCTCCTTCCGAATCGGCGACATCTGGGCTGATGCTTTCACTTATGATAAAGGCGAGAAGAAAGGCCAGGCCGGCGCAAGCCTCAAAGGCCGTCTGCTCTTCATCGGCTGGATCAAAGTCGACGGCAAGCTGGTGTACGAAGCGAAGCCGAAAAACGCTACCCCACCAGCTGACAATCAGGGACAACCTGGTGTTGATCAGTCGTTGAATCAGGAACAACCTGCTCCTGACCAACCCGTGAATCAGGAACAGCCAGTCGCCGACCAGTTTGGTGAACAGCCTGAACCTGACTTCGGTAATGATCTTCCCAAGGAGGCCAACCAGGCCGCATAACCCTTATCAAGGCGCTGACTTCAGCGCCTTCACTTTCTGCCAAGGAGGCAGTCATGAAAATCCTGTTCGCGTTGAACCTTCTAATCCTGATTGCCGCCGTCATTCTCGGCGACATTGTTTTCGGCGCATGCGCTTTCATCGGGCTGAGCGGTTTTGCTATCGATGTCCTCAACCGCAAAGTCAGCTCGATCACAACTGTGCCAACCCACTGATCACACCAACCTGACTTCTACCCATTAGGGGACGCCGATCCCCTTCGGGAGGCGTTTTCCTCACAAAGGACTTCGCCATGCCGTACTGCATCACTGTTGCTGGAGATATTCGGCAATGCTTCCCCGACTTCGCTACCGCACGCTCAGATATTTTGGAGCTGCGGGACAAAGGTCAGAAGCCTCGATTGTACTACTCTACTTCGTTCGAACGTCTGGGTTGCGAGATCGATGATCACGGCGCGCGAATCCAAGACTACACGGACATGACCTGGTGCGATTTCACCAAGCTGCTTCCTCACTTCGACTCTTCCTGGTCGGTAACGGATGATGAACTGTCGAATGACAGATATCGTCTTGTTGATGTCTATGCACTCCTCTGCGGTCGTAAACATCATTTAGCTGACATGGCCTACGCCCAGGGCAAAATCACTCCCAAGGATCTTCGGGTCAATACACGAATTCTCAGGGTCACCCAGGGTCTCATGGACCCCAATGACCTCTAGTACCACCAACTTCAGCGCTTGAACCTTACCTTTCGGGTACATCACCCGAGCGGGCTGGTGGCCCCTCATCGGAGAATCACCATGTCCCAAGCCACTCAAGCCTTTAACGGCGTCATGTTCATCACCAATCCTTTCGAGAAACGAGTTACCGGAGCCTTCATCCGCGTAGACGTACTCGAGCGGCGGTTCGCGGATTCAATTCAAGCTAGCTCGAATCTTGCGATGGATCGTTGTGGTCAACACTTCGAACTTTACGAGATGAGCCTGCTCACTACGCTGCGCGATCAATATGCCGCACTCACCTTTCCTCACGATCAGTTGTTCAAACGTGAGGCAGAACGACAAGGCTTCCAGCTCGATGATGAGCACTACCGCGCTGTACAGGAAGCTAGTTCCAACCTCTGGGAAGAGATCTACGAAGACATGATCTGACCCACCCTGTATCACCAGTCCTCCACCCCGAAGGGTATCCCTTCGGGGGGGCTTTCAAAGCAGTTACCGGGCATCTGTGAGGCTTCTGCCAACAGCCCGACAAATGAATTCTGTTTTGGTTCACTGTCGTTGACAGTGCCTCCCGGAGCCAGGGTTTAAGGCTCCAGCGCGT
Organism: Pseudomonas sp. NBRC 111133; assembly: GCF_001320605.1. Lineage (NCBI taxonomy): Bacteria > Pseudomonadati > Pseudomonadota > Gammaproteobacteria > Pseudomonadales > Pseudomonadaceae > Pseudomonas > Pseudomonas sp. NBRC 111133. The sequence goes on from NZ_BCBJ01000088.1 coordinate 51,210, forward strand.
TGCGCCAACCCACCCAAGATCGCCTAGCACTCGGCAGCGCGATCACATCACTCAGTGATGGAGTGCCTTCTACTTTACCTACCCGCGGGGATCTCATCCCTCGCGGACTGAGGCCTCGCTCATTCTGGAGACCTCTGATGTCCATACCATCCGCCTCGTCCGAGGCATACCTCACCCTTCCGGTTGTCCTGGACAACGCTGCGTGGATGCGTGCGGTCTATCTCGAAAACCCTGACCGGGTAGCCGAAATGAGCCAACGCCTCGCTACCGTCGTACAAACGGCGTGGCAAGAACTCAAGCAGCAACCTCTGGCCAAGGCTTTTACCTTCGGCGTGTATACAAAGCGCCATACTGGCCGCCAACGTGACTGGGTTGCCCTCGCTTTGCGAGTCGTCACCCCCGAGAACGAGCCTGCCTACATCCAGATCCAGCTGCAGCCCACTGCAGACCCCGCCTGACACAGCCAGTTAATCACCCAGAGGGGTCACCCTCTGGGGTGGCTTCCTCTCAACCAGGAGCACGCCACATGGCACAATCACCCAACCCCTTCAACATCGCTACCGGCGATCACCCTGTACCTCATCCCTGCTGCAGCCAAGCGTTCGAGATCGCATCTGCACACTTGCCCGAGGAGGACTGGGAGGAGCTGCAGGCACTCGTTGAAACTGCTGATACAGCTCTGCTTCAGTTCGAGTGCTTCACCCTGCCCGACAGTGACGCCATCGGCTTCAAACTTCTCAGTACGCCCTGGACCGACCAACATCTGGGACAGTACTGGGGGTACGAACTGTCGACACTTCAAGCTCTGCAAGCCACCGAGGGCTTCAGTGAGGAGACCATCCGAGTACTCACTCTTGCCGCTCAGGCTGAAGTGAGGTTCCTGGTCATCGACCCCAACAGCAACGTTCTCGACGGTCTGCCGCTGTTCGACTGCTGACCACCTTCCACCCTCGCGGGGAACGCCCGCTGGGAGTTCCCCATGCTTTACGGGGAGCGCGCATGATCTCAATCACCGGCCAGTTGGCCATCCGCACCATCTCCGGCCGACTCGGGCTATTCAACGTCGGCCGCCTCAGTACCTCGATCGGTGAGTTCACCATCAAGGATGCTCTTCTGGATCAGTACCAGGAGGGTAAATACCGAGGTGATTTCGCGATCAAGCAGATTCGCCCATCGTATTACTCACACGGCGGTCGACTCGTTGTTGAGATCAGGGCTGAACTCGAGGGCATGACCCTGGAGGATGTCACAGGTCTCAGTCGCGAAGACGAAGAACACCTGCCAACCAACGTCCCTGACCCTCTTGAAGAGGACGGGCCACCACCCACACCGATACCGCCACGTCGGACTCCAAGTACGCCGGCGCGACAGCCCCAAACTGATGCCTTCGCCTCGGATGAGCCCTTCGGGATGAGTCCATCGGAGCCACCGAGCACGAACGACATCGATGCCGAGCTATTTGGCACGGTTTGGCCATTGAGCGAAACCGTGAGGCTCGACACCACCGTAGACCGACAACGGCTGCGCGCCCAGTGCACGCGGCTGGACCAGCTCGGTTTTACCATGGACTTCAAAACTCAAACCTGGACCAGGGCTTCGCCTTAACCCCCCCCTGCCAGACCACTGCCGCAGTCAACCTGAACCACACACCCTGAGGGGCCTCCTCGGGGGCTCCATTTATCTACCTGGAGCACCACCATGAACGCCATGTTCAGCCACTTGAGCAAACAAACCCTCGCCAACATTGAGGACCAGCTGTCCAACAACGAGGTGTCGACTGACGAGGAACTCGTCGACTTCTTCATCGAAGAGTTGGACCTCACACTGGACCAGGCTGAGGCTGCTATACGTCTCCGCGACCAGTACCGGATCCAAATATTCCTCGAGGGTCACGGCCCGCTGCACCAACAAGACAGTGTGGCTTTCGATCCGCTCACCAGGACCTTCAATTAACCACCAGACCACCCCGGGGGGCGTTTCCGCCCTCTGGGACGGACGCCTCCACAATGGAGGCCATCATGCACCCATCCCCCTTGTTTCAGATCGAGGAATGCCCGGACCTGTACGTCGACGCCTGTGTGTGCGACGAACAACGCAACTTGGTGTTCATGTCGGCCTGGGGTCGTGACACCGCACTACAGGAGTTTCTGGCCAGGCTCACACTTGGCCGGGAAGAGAATGGCCTTGAGCAGTTTCACATTCTCGTCGACGGGCGGAGCATTCCCGTCTTCCCCAACCAGGACCTGCTGGAAAAGCGCACCACACGGCAATTCCGCGGGACGTTGTTCGGCAGCATGTTGCACCTCTGGCTGTTCGATCGACGCGCCTCTGTTCCCGACCAAGCCAATCACTTCGCTTTCGCCCTCCTGGAGCGAAATGAAGCTCCACACCATCGACTCTGGCCGCTGGTAATCGAGACCTGCCCACTCCCCCTTCTCTCCCACTGGCGCGAGCCCGTGATTGAGGTACTCACCCAGCACCAGATGCTGATCGCCCTCCCTGGAGCGATCGGCAATGTCTGCGCCTGGCGACTCGCCATGAAGCTCGAGGTGCTCGAGCCTACTCTCGGAGAGCTGATTCGCCAGGGCGTACTCACCACTGAAGCTCAGGCACCTGCCTGAGCTCATCCACCAACTCAAAGGACACTCTATGGCCCTCATGTTTCCGCGCCTGGCGCGCAACTTTGCCCGCAACGGCTACTACCCCACCGATGAAATCACTCTTGAACGCACGCTGCAGGCACTCACTCCCGCCACTTCGGGCAGGATGAGGATCTGCGACCCCTGTGCCGGCGAGGGTGTCGCCCTTGCTGAAGCGGCTCATCTCTTAGGCCGCGACCAGGTCCAAGCGTTCGCCGTCGAGTACGATCTCGAACGCGCGGATCACGCGCGTGGCCTGCTCGACCGGGTGCTGCACAGCGACCTCTTCGACACCTTGATCAGCCGCCAGTCGTTCGGCTTGCTCTGGCTCAACCCACCCTACGGTGACCTGGTCGCGGATCACTCCGGTGCATCCCAGTACCAAGGCAACGGCCGCCGGCGCTTGGAGAAAGCCTTTTATCAACGCTGCCTCCCGCTTCTGCAGTACGGCGGCGTCATGGTGCTCATCGTTCCTCACTACGTGCTGGACGACGAGTTCACAGGATGGCTGAGCAACCACTTCGCCGAACTGCGCGTATACGGTGCTGCAGACCCCACCTTCAAACAGGTGGTGATCTTCGGCATTCGCGTACGCCGGCAAGACCTGGCTCGGGCCACCACCAACCAGGTGAGGTCCCGCCTGCAGGCGATCGGCGCTGGGCAGCAACTGGCCGAGGAGATCCCTGCCACCTGGCCATGGGAGCCGTACCTCATTCCGTCAGTTGCCAGCGAGCTGGAGCACTTCTACCGCATTACCCTGGAGCCGGAGCAATTCGCCTCCGAGATTCTGCGGCTGCGAGGCCTCTGGCCCGACTTCAACTTGCATTTCGGTCAGGCCGGCCTTCAACCCCGAGCCCCTGTCCGCGAGCTTTCTCGCTGGCACCTCGCCCTGGCCCTGGCCGCCGGCGCAATCTCCGGTGTTGTACGTTCGAAGTCGGGGCGCGTCTTGGTCGTGAAGGGTGATACCTACAAGGACAAGGTGCGCAAGACAGAATTCACCGAGGACGAGAAAGGCAACGTCTCAGAAGTCAGGATCCTCACCGACCGGTTCATTCCGATCATCCGCGCCTGGGAAATGACACCTTCCTCGGTGAACTACGGCAAGGTGCTGATCATCAGTTCCTCACCGGCGAGCAACGACGAAGCGCCTGCAACCGATCAGTCAGTTGCAACGCCGCTGTTCAACCCGGGGCAGATCATGATGACCGCCGCTGTCAGCCATCTGGTCGAAACCGGGCAGCTCAACCCTACTCCCGCGCTGAAACGCCATCTTGCTGGCGACTGGGGTGAGCTATGCGATGACGATCGGGCCTCCAATCAGCTTGCGCTTACCCACGGAGACCGTTTGTTCTCAGGCTACGACATCGACGCGGGCGACGAGTCCAGGCTCTGGATCATCACCGAAGCCGACCGCAGCTCCACCACCCTGCTGCTTCCCAGCGACTACTGACCCACGCCGCAACGGCGACAACCCCACACCGACCCACAGGGTATGCCCATACCCGCTGGGGTTTGTGCATGCCCTGCTTTCCCTGCAGGAGATGCACATGAACGCACTGACCCAAGCAGCCGCCTCGGCCAACTCCCCACTGAATATCAACCTGACGGCTTTCATCGACGAATTTGGCGATGAGCTACTGGAGTCGCTCAACCGCTCCAACCCTCCGGTTTATACCGGCAGCATTAACGAACAGCGCCAGGCCGTGATGGCAAGTCTCAAGCGCACGCCATTCGTGGCGCAAGCTGAGGTTGTCCAAGCCATCACGGCGCTTCTGCTCGATCGCAACGAGCAAGCTGCGATCATCAACGCCGAGATGGGTACCGGGAAGACGATGATGGCCATCGCAGTCGCTGCCGTGCTCCACGCGGCAGGCTACCGTCGAACCCTCGTCATCTCACCACCCCACCTTGTCTACAAGTGGCGGCGCGAGATCCTGGAGACCACACCAGGCGCCCGCGTCTGGGTGCTCAACGGCCCGGACACGTTGGTCAAACTGCTTAAGCTGCGTGACCAGGCGGGGCAAACCTATGACGGCCGGCCGGAGTTCTTCATCCTCGGCCGCGTCAGGATGCGGATGGGTTTCCACTGGCGACTCGCCTGCTGGAAGCGGCGCACTGCAGGTGGCCAGCGGCTGGCGGCATGTCCAGATTGCGGCCAGGTCCTCGAGGACCTGGAAGGCAACCTGGTCACCGTGGAAGAGTTCGAGCGCGGTGATCGCCGTCGCAACTGCAGTGCCTGCAACGCTGCCCTCTGGACGCTTATGCGCCCAGGCAAAGCTGATGGTGGGGACCGACGCTCGACAATCCTGAAGTCGATGTGCCGGATACCAACGATCGGCCCGGTCCGGGCGGAACGGCTGCTGAACGACTTCGGCGAGGACTTCCTGGCCTCGATGCTGGTCGACAACGTCTCAGAGTTCATCAACTTGATGGACGCGAAAGGCAACTTCGTCTTCAGCGACCGTCAGGCCAAGCGCATGGAGCGGGCGATGGCCAACATCGAGTTTGGATTCGGCGAAGGCGGATACCAGCCGACAGAGTTCATCAAGCGCTACCTACCCGATGGTTTCTTCGACCTGCTGGTTGTCGACGAAGGGCATGAATACAAGAACAGCGGTTCGGCCCAGGGCCAGGCCATGGGGGTGTTGGCCGCGAAGGCGCGTAAAACCGTGCTTCTCACCGGGACCTTGATGGGCGGCTACGCCGACGACCTGTTCTACCTCCTGTTCCGCATTCTCACCCAGCGCATGATCGAGGACGGCTACCGACCCAACGCACGCGGCAGTATGGCTCCTGCAGCCATGTCGTTCATGCGCGATCACGGAGTCCTCAAGGACATCTACACCGAGCGCGATGGCGATTCGCACAAGACTGCCAAGGGCAAGAAGCTGTCGGTACGCACCGTGAAGGCCCCAGGCTTCGGCCCTAAAGGCATCCACCGGTTCGTGCTGCCATTCACCGTGTTCCTGAAGCTCAAGGATATCGGTGGCAACGTGCTGCCCAGCTACCAGGAGGAGTTCATCGACGTGCCCATGGCGCCGGAGCAGGCCTCGGCCTACCAGCGCTTGGCGGCCACGTTGACCGCTGAGCTCCGCCAGGCCCTGGCCCGGAGAGACACCACTCTTCTGGGAGTGGTGCTCAACGTGCTACTGGCCTGGCCGGACTGCTGCTTCCGATCGGAGATGGTCAAACATCCGCGCACTCGAGACACGCTGGCCTTTGTGCCGGCGCTCTTCGGCGACCATGAACTGATGCCCAAGGAGCAGGCGCTGCTGAACCTTTGCCTCGAGGAGAAAGCGAAAGGCCGCAAGGTCCTTGCATATACCGTCTACAGCGGGACGCGCGACACCACGTCCAGGCTGAAGAAGGTCCTCGAGCAGGCAGGCCTTCGCGTTGCGGTACTGCGGGCCACGGTTGAAACGGCTCGGCGCGAGGACTGGATCCTCGACCAGGTTGACCGTGGTGTCGACGTGCTGCTCACCAACCCGGAGCTGGTTAAGACCGGGCTGGACCTGCTGGACTTCCCAACCATCGCGTTCCTGCAGACCGGGTACAACGTGTACACCCTACAGCAGGCCGCGCGGCGGTCGTGGAGGATCGGGCAGAAACACCCGGTCCGCGTAGTGTTCTTCGGCTACGCCGGCAGCTCGCAGATCACCTGCCTGCAGTTGATGGCCAAGAAGATCGCAGTGGCCCAGAGCACTTCGGGCGATGTGCCGGAATCCGGACTCGACTCGTTAAACCAAGATGGAGATTCGGTAGAGATGGCTCTCGCACGACAACTGATTGCTGCATAACTTAAGGCCACCTTCAGGTGGCCTCTTTTAATCTAGTTCCCTCAAACCTTCTTGTAGCTGCTAAATGGTGGCAGCTGGACCTTCTGACCGGACGCCGGATCAATCCATACAGGCTCCATATATCCCTCAAAACCTTTAAAGAGAAGGACAATGACCTGTCCATCTGGGAGCGCGAACTGATATTTGTTACCTTCTGTGAAGCTTGCCATGAAAGACCCTTATAATAATTGGTGAAGGTTTTAGTATGAGGAAGAACACTCAGCCCCCGCTAATTAGAGGCCACGCATGCCTTTACTTCCGCTTCAAAACACTTAGATAGCATCTAATCTTCTGCGTTCGCAGCCACAAAGGCGGGCGCGATGATCATACGGTCCAGAGGCTTATCATGTCTCCACTCCTTACCCGCCCCCTCGATCCAGCCCTTCAACATGGCAGCCGTAATCGGCGCGGGCCCTCGCATCGCATGCATGATCACAGCAGCACAGTGATGGTAGCCGCGCCTGTAAGTGCCTTCCCTCTGCACTTCGGCTGGCCCAAGGTCTGCACCAGGCTGCATGCCTCCATTCAAAATGGCTTCTAATGACAAATTAAGATGTTGGGGATCTTTCAGGAGCGCGGAATGTTCTTTTTCGGCCGCTGAAGCCGTGTTCCAATCTCGATGTCCATGCATGACAGCAACCGCTTCGAGAACCTGGCTATGGCTGAGAGGAACGTTATTTGCTGCTAGGTGGGTGCGCAGGCGCTTGGCCTGTGACTTCAGCGCTTCAATCTTGGTCATGATGTGTTCTCAATATACCGGCTCGCATCGCGTGTCGGACCCTCCTTTGCGACCTGCCGGTGAGAATCACCATTAGGGGGTAAAACCTTGCTTTCACCATGCCAATTCGGCGGAGGGGGCAGGCAGCAAGTGGCCCGGTCCTAAGCCTATTTCAGCCACAATTGATTATCAAGTCTTATAACGGGCTAAGGCTTATCCCTCTACTTCGGCGGAGAGCGAGGGCTGGGCTTGGGCATTACCGCGATATCTCCTTGCTACGGCAACCGGGTGAGTTCACTGACGATCTCTTCGCGGCAACGCAACCAGTTGCCTGCGATCGCCTGATGTCGGTAATGGATGGCATAAACCAGCGGTACGGCAAAGGCACACTGAGATCTGCCAACGTTCCAAGAAGCCCTGAGTGGGGTATGCGTCGGGAACTGCTGAGTCAGTCGTTTACGACCCGGTTAGATCAGCTATGGCGGGTTTACTGCAGATGAGGGTGGCGCGCCAGGCATTGGCCATGCTCTGTCTTAATGCAAAAAGCCCCGCCCTGGCGAACCAGAACGGGGCTTCCCCATTAATTAGAACCAGTCTTCATAATGGTCCCGCAGGAACTCGTACAGCTTGAAAGCTCTGTAACCATTCCAAACGAGGTCCCACAAACGTCCAAATTTAGACATTTCGGCCTCCTAAGTAGGTAAGGCCGAACCTCCAGCGCTTTTTCCAGAACACATAGCGCCTTCGAGTTACCGTTGATGGTCCCTGTGAGGTGGCCGGTTGAGAACCCCCGGATGGTCATCTGGCGCGGGTTCCTACGCCGCGTCTGGGGGATGAAACTGTTGCGTAACTGGCCACCTGCTTCGGGCAACGTGAGTGCAGGCAGCGCCATAATAGCTGCAAATCTGGCATTGTGCGATCATGGGCGGAAGCAGTCAGCTTTCAGCCAAGCCGAAAAGCGGATCGGTTTTCAGGCCACCGAAAACGGTCGGTACGTTCGTCGCATGCCAAAACGCAATCCCAATCGGACCACCACCATTTGCAAATCGTAATTTACGAACGTAAACTGAACGCACGTTGATGGTCCCTGTGAGGACTCGCAATTCAGCCCCCTAATCTGGATTGCACAAAAACCGCCTTCCCTAAAGGCGGTTTTTTTTTGCCTGCTGGAAAGTGAATCCAGTGTAACCCCCAGATGGCTGGTTCTAAACATTCGTGGCAATCGTTCACTGGCCGTCAGCCGAGAAAACCGTTTGTCCAGCACGCTCGTCCTGAGCGACCTGGGCTGCAAAGGTGGGTTTGCAGTCGCGGCGCTCGCCAGCAGATGGCGGGCCCTTTGGCATCGATCAATAAATTCCACACGGTCGGGCTAAGTATTTTCTGCTGAAACAGCATCATGGATGCGCGAGGGTGTACTCGGCTTCGAGAGGACACCCATGAAACTGCCGATCCGAAAATATCTGCCCATCGCCGCAGGACTGCTCATCCTGGGCGGCATCATCGCGTTCCAGCAATACCAGCTGTCGACCCTGTCTCGCGCTGTGAACGGAGCAGCAGAGAAAATTTCCATCGACGCACTCCAGAGCAGGGTGAGCGCGATCGACGATCGTCTCGACACTGTGTCAGGCAAACCCCTGGTCACGATGGAAGACTTCCGTGTTAGCCAGCAAACACTCTCGAGCCGGATCGATGCTGTGCAAGCCACGGCAAAGCAGGCCCACGAAGCTGCAGTTGAAGCCACTCGCTCATCCGCGACTGCGGGCGATCTCCTGGTACTGAAAGCCGACCTTGAGTCACTTGACGGCAAAGTGCAGAAAATGAGCAGGCCACAGGCCCAGGCAACTGCACCAGCTCCTAAAGCCTCCACTTCCAAACCGAAGGCGAAGCCCGCACCGGTTAAAGCCACGCCCATCCCGCAAGAGCCTCCACCATTTCAGATGGTCGGTCTCGAATACCGGGGCGGCGAGCGCTTTCTATCTGTTGCCCCCACCGGTAGCACGCGACTGAGCCAGATCTACCTGCTTCGGCCAGGCGAAGTGGTCAGTGGCAGCACCTGGCGACTCAAGGCTGTAGATGAACGAACTGCAACCTTCGACGCCGGCGGCACAACCCGAACCCTGAGCATCCAGCCATGAGAAAAGCATCATGAATCTACCAATCGTTCGAGCCATCGCCTGCGCCTGCGCATTTACTGCTGCGGGCATTGAGGCCGCGCCGCTTCCTTCCGCTGTAGGAGGAGGCGCCCCCAGTGTTCAACAGCTCACCAGCGAAAGCATCCTGTCGCAGGACAAGCTTCATGATAAAGCAGCGCAGGAGTGGGGCCTGACCTCCAAGGAATACGAGCGATATCAAGAAGTGATGCAAGGGCCTCGGGGGGTGTATTCGCCGGGGCTTGACCCGCTCACTGCACTCGGAATCGAAGCTCGATCGGATAGTGAGCGGCGCCGGTTTGCCGAGCTCCAGGTTCAGGCAGAGCGTCAACGAGTCGACAGGGAGCTCGCCTACCAGCGAGCCTACGATGAGGCGTACCAGCGTCTGTTCCCGGGCATCAATGCCATTGAGATTTCGGCCTCCCCTTCGACCCGGGCCGGGTCCGGGAGCGGCCCAGCTCTGGAAGGTAACGGGCGAATGGCACTCTTCGTCAAAGACGACTGCCTGCCCTGCATCGACCAGGTCAAACGCCTGCAGGCGTCCCAGACACCGTTTGACCTCTATTTCGTCGGCAGCCAGAACGACGATGAACGAATTCGCCGCTGGGCAATCCTCGCGGGTGTTGACCCGTCCAGTGTTAAAAGCCGACTGATCACACTCAATCATGACCAGGGCCGTTGGATTCGCCTCGGTCTCGGCGGCTCGCTGCCAGCGGCCGTGACGCAGGTGAACGGATCATGGCGCCGTCAATGAGTTGGTGGCAGCTCTGCCTGCTGCCGGTGCTACTGTTCGCCGGCAATGCGTGGGGCGTGGAAGATCCGCCACCAGCTTACAAGGCGATCGCCATCAGGCACGGGGTTCCACCGGTCGTGCTCTATTCAGTGGCGCTGCAGGAGAGCGGCACCCGCCTTCGGGGTCAGCTTGTGCCCTGGCCGTGGACGTTGAATGTCGCGGGCACCGGCTATCGCTTCGCCACCCGCGCAGATGCTTGCCGAGCGCTGTTGGTCGCAATTGCGACCGCTGGGCCCGCTCGAGTCGACGTGGGACTGGGGCAAACCAATATTCGCTCGAACGGGCATCGCTACAGCTTTCCCTGCGAAGGCCTGGACCCCTACAAGAACTTGGCGGTGACCGCCCAGATCCTGGCTGAGCAAAAGGCCAAGGGCGGAACCTGGATCGATGCTGCCGGGCGGTATCACCGCCCGGCCGGCGGCGCGCCGGCGGCAAAGTACCGAGGCTACTTCGCGAAACATCTCAGCCGGGTCACCGGCATCAATTTCGAGGTACGGACCCCATGACATATCCCCACGCCTGGCGGTCACACGTCTTGCAAGCCCTAGCCTTCGCGATGGTGACCAGCCTGGCCCTACCCACCAATGCTGACCAGCAAGCGGTGCTCACAGTAGTAGAGGACCGCGGCGGAGCATCCGCATTGCTCTACTACCAGGACATTGAGCCCGAGCCTGCGCACGCTCCCCCAGTTGTGACTGGTGTCAGGGCTGGAGGGGCTTTCCCGGTGTTGACTCCAGAACTGAGCCCGGGCCCAGTACAGGGACGGGTCATCAATGCAGCTGGTCTGCAGCCGATGTTCATCGTCGGGGATGATCCAATGTCGCAGGCCTGGCTCAAGCAGAAACTGCCGGCACTTCAAGGCCTGCAGGCAGTGGGACTCGCCGTGAATGTTGGCAACGCGGCACGACTGCAAGAGATCCGCCGCTGGGCTCCCGGGTTGCAAGTGATGCCCGTTCCTGCCAGCGATATTGCTGGTCGCTTGGGGCTGCAGCACTACCCGGTGCTGATCACAGCCACAACCCTTCAGCAGTGAGACCCGGTATGCGCCCAACACGACCTGTATCGCCGGTGTTCACGCTGATCATCAGCCATCCCCTGCACCGACCCGGCCGCGAGCAAATGATCGAGCAGGTCCGCCACGTGAGCGAGCTCTACGGTGCGCGCTTAACCGGGATCTCCGAGTTCAACGAACACGCATTCGCCCAGCGCCTGGCCGAACGGCTGACTCCGGACCAGGTCGAGGCAGCACGCGCTGAAGCCGACGCCCTGACCTACACCTCGAGGACGTGAGATGGCGACATATACCCTTGAATCTCTGCTCCGCCCCCCGGTAGAACTATTCACCACTGCCGTCTGCTATGTAGCGGCTGCACTCTGCATTGGCGCACCCTGGGCTTTTGCCCTGACACCGCTGTTCGGGATTGTCGCCGCCCTGGGCTTTATCTACCTGGGCACCATTCGGCTCCTGCAGGCGCGGAGGGTCCTACGCTACCAGGCGAATTTACGGCGGCTTCCCCACTACACCATGACCAGCGCTGAAATGCCGATCAGCAATGAGCGCCTGTTCATCGGTCGTGGATTCCGGTGGACACAGAAGCACACGCAACGCCTGGCCGACACCTACCTTCCCCAGTTCGCGGCCTACGTCGAGCCGACGAACCTCTATATACGTGCGCGCTGGCTGGAAGAACGTCTGGAGTTCGCCCCCTTTCCACTGAAGCTCATCACCAAGGTCACTGGCTGGGACTCCAACTGGAACCCCGCCAGGCCGCTGCCACCCGTGGGTGGCCTGCCCAGGCTGCATGGAATCGAGCCTGATGAGCAGAACGTTAGCCTGCCTCTCGGTGAGCGCGTGGGCCACACATTGGTGCTGGGAACCACACGGGTAGGCAAGACTCGCCTGGCTGAGGTCTTCATCACGCAGGACATTCGCCGAACGCATCGACGCGGGCCGCGAGTCCGTATGGGGCGCCGGAGCCAAACTTCCCATCGCTGGAGCCGGCGCCGGCGTGCAGACGCACAGGCCGACCACGAGGTTGTGATCGTCTTCGACCCGAAAGGTGATGCGGATCTGCTCAAGCGCATGTACATCGAATGCAAGCGCGCCGGACGCCTCGACGAGTTTTATGTGTTCCACCTGGGCTGGCCGGACATTTCCGCGCGCTACAACGCCATCGGCCGCTTTGGTCGGATCAGCGAGGTCGCCACCCGTATCGCTGGCCAGCTCTCCGGCGAGGGCAACTCTGCTGCGTTCCGGGAGTTCGCCTGGCGATTCGTCAACATCATCGCGCAGTCGTTGGTCGCCCTCGGCCGCCGTCCTGACTACGAACAGATCCGCCGGCACGTCATCAACATCGACGAGCTATTCATCGAATACGCCCAGAAGTACTTCGCAGAACATGATCCGAAGGCCTGGCAAGCCATCGTTGAAGTTGAAGGCAAGATCGATCGGAAGAACCTGTCATTCGCCATGAAGGACCGTCCGCTGCGCGTCGTGGCGATCGACATGTACTTGACCCAGAAACGCATCAACGACTCCGTCATGGATGGCCTGCGAAGTGCCGTGCGCTACGACAAGACCTACTTCGACAAGATCGTCGCATCCCTGCTGCCGCTCCTGGAGAAACTCACCACTGGTCGTATCGCTGAGCTACTCGCGCCCGACTACCTGGATCTCGCTGACCAGCGACCGATTTTCGACTGGATGCAAGTGATTCGGAAACGCGCGGTCGTATACATCGGCCTCGATGCGCTGTCCGACACTGAGGTCGCTGCGGCGGTGGGCAACTCGATGTTCAGCGACCTGGTCTCCGTCGCCGGCCACATTTACAAGCATGGCATCGATGATGGTCTGCCGGGCCATATGGCCGGTGGCAAGGTTCGCATCAACCTCCACGCTGACGAGTTCAACGAACTGATCGGGGACGAGTTCATCCCCATGGTGAACAAAGCCGGCGGCGCGGGCATGCAGGTCACCGCCTACACCCAGACCATGAGCGACATCGAGGCGAAGATTGGCTCGAAAGCCAAGGCCGGCCAGGTGATCGGTAACTTCAACAACCTGTTCATGTTGCGCGTCCGTGAAACCGCAACCGCCGAGCTGCTGACCAACCAGCTGCCCAAGGTGCAGATTTACAACAGCACCCCGGCGAGCAGTGCGAACGACTCGGTCAACGGGAAAACAGCATTCACCTCGAGCTCACATGACCAAGTGCAACTGGCGAGCGTGCCGATGATTGAGCCCGCCCACGTGGTCGGGCTTCCCAAGGGGCAGGCCTTCGCGCTCATTGAGGGTGGAAACCTCTGGAAGGTCCGCATGCCGCTTCCCGCGAACGACCCCGACGAGGTCATGCCCGGCAATCTGCAGGACCTGGCCGCAGGCATGCGACGTTCGGCGGCGTCCTCAAGCGACTGGTGGGAAGCCCCGGGCTATCAGGAACTGAAATCTGCGTTACCCGAAGACCTGGTTGAAGATTTCCGTCAGGTGGCCACCGATGACGCAGCTTGAGGTGTAGGCCATGGCAGACGACGTTTCAAAGAAGGCCGAACAGCAGCAGGAGCGACAGGAATCGCTGTTCAGCAAGATCTTCTGGTTCCCGTTCAACTTTCTCGGAGTGATGTTCGGCTCGCTGCTCGTCGCCATCTTGGTCGACTGGGTATGCCTGTACTTCTTCTGGCCAGAAGCTGGATGGCGACACGGTCAGCAAATGCTGGTCAGCGAGGTCAGCTGGTTATCCAAAGGCTTGGTCCACAGTGCCATCGTCCAAGAGCCGGGACGCACTGCGACATGGCTGGTCACCGAAGCTTATGACTGGCTGATCGTGAAGACCGGGATGCTCAGCTGGGTCCAGGGTATGGAGTCGATAGCCCACGCCGGGCCCCGCAACGAGATGGACATGCGCTACTGGGCCGCGCAAAGCGTCACAACGGTCCAGAACTATGTGCTTGCCGCTCTCTTCACCGTTCTGGTGTTTTGCGTCCGCTTGGTCGTGCTGCTGATGACCATACCGCTGTTCGCCATGGCGGCACTGACGGGTCTGGTCGACGGCCTGGTGCGCCGAGATCTGCGCAAATTCGGCGCTGGCCGCGAATCCAGTTACCTCTATCACAAGGCCCGCGCAACGATCATGCCGTTGGCTATTTTCCCCTGGACCTTCTACTTGGCACTCCCGATCAGCATCAGTCCCATGCTGGTACTGCTCCCCTGCGCCGCCCTGCTCGGTGTGTCCGTGAGCATCACGGCCGCGAGCTTCAAGAAGTATTTGTGAGGAAGAGCACGATGCAATGGACCCACGAACAGTCGCCGATCATCCAGTCGGAGGCTCCGAAACTCCTCATCCAGGCCGGCGCCGGCAGTGGAAAGACCACCACGCTGGTGGGATACGCTCAACATCACTCCCGACTGCGGATTCTCTATCTCTGCTACAACAAGTCGGTGGAGATCGCCGCACGGGGACGCTTCCCGCGCAACGTGGTGAACAAAACCGCACACGGCCTGGCCTACGCCGTCTATGGCACACAGTTCAGCCATAAGCAGACCAACAACTTGCGACTGACCGACATCGCCCGAGCGATCGATACGCAGGACTGGGAGTTGGTTAGAGACGTGCTGACCACCCTCAACAACTACATGGCCAGCGCCGACGATCTTATCGAACGCTGCCACTTTCCGCGGTTCCGTGACCGGCCGATGCTTACGTCCGCCCAGGAGCGCTACCTGAAGCAAGCGCTCGCAGCAGCGATGGGCATCTGGAAGCGAATGACTGACCTGCAGGACACAGCGGTGCAGATCACTCATGACGGTTACCTGAAGCTGTACCAGTTGAGCAAACCCGATCTGAGCCAGCGCTTCGACTGTGTTCTGCTCGATGAGGGGCAGGACGTAAACCCCGTGATCGCAGACATTGTGCGCATTCAGAACATTCGCAAGGTGGCAGTGGGTGATCGTCATCAGCAGATCTATCGCTTTCGAGGCGCGGAAGATGCTCTCAACGCCAGCTGGATGGCCGGGGCTGAGAAGCACTACCTGACCCAGAGCTTCAGGTTTGGGCCGGCAGTCGCCCATGTCGCCAACATCATCCTGTCCTACAAGGGAGAAACCAGGAAGCTGCAGGGACTGGGCGAGAAGACATTGGTGAAGAAAGCGCTGCCGGCTGGACTGCCGCACAGGACGTACATTCATCGAACCGTCATTGGGGTGATTGAAAACGCTCTGTGCCTGGTCACCGAGAAGCCCAAGATCTACTGGGTTGGCGGCATCGACAGCTACTCAGTGCGCGACCTCGAGGACCTGTTCTATTTCAGTCGACAGCAGCGCGACCTGGTCCAGAACAAAAAACTGCTCCGTGACTACCGGGACTATGCCCAGTACGTAGAAATCGCCGAGGTGAGCCAGGACAGCGAGATGATCCGCTCGATCAAGATCATCAACATGTATCCGGATCTGCCCCAGCGAATCTTGGCTCTACGCTCATGCACGGTGGATAAGGAGCTTGACGCAACTATTACGTTGACCTCTGCCCACAAGTCGAAAGGCCTGGAGTGGGATTTTGTCGGGCTCTTCGACGACTTCACGTCAGACCCGCTCTCACCGGATATCGATCCAGGCCGACGAGATGATGAGCTGAACCTTCTGTATGTGGCCGTCACCCGAGCGATGAAGATCTTGGCGATCAACAGTCTGGTGCTGTCCATTATGGAACGCTACGTCGACGCGCTCGCCCCCGGGGCACGTCAAGCGCGCGGCTGATTAAGTAAAGGAGGA
This sequence comes from Pseudomonas sp. NBRC 111133, assembly GCF_001320605.1. NCBI lineage: Bacteria > Pseudomonadati > Pseudomonadota > Gammaproteobacteria > Pseudomonadales > Pseudomonadaceae > Pseudomonas > Pseudomonas sp. NBRC 111133. Next base: position 67,110 of record NZ_BCBJ01000088.1, read on the forward strand.
ACCATGAGCAAGAAATTCGAACACCGCGCTGAGTTTGTCGCTATCCCATTCAAGAACACGACTAGCGGCGCATGGATCTTCAAGAGCACTGAGCAGACGTTGGAACCCGATGTTGTGTCTCTCTTGTCCGAAGACGAGCCGCTGCAGACGAAGATGCTCGAGCTCGGCGCCGATGGCTGGGAACTCGTCAGCACGCAGCCAGTGTGCCGAGGGGAGATCAAGATGGGCAATCAAAATGCCCAGGCCTGGTCCTACGGATTTCCCATGCCGGTCGGATATCTGCTCTTTTTCAAGCGCGAGGCCGGGAACAGCGAGTTACCAGCCTGACCCATCCGTTGCCTAGCCTTCATGATCGTAACCAGGGAGAAGGGCCAACATGGCATTGGCTCTTCTGACCATCTCGATCAACTCGGACGAGCTAACTGCCCGACTGTGCTGCAACATCTCAGCGGCCAGGACCGCTTTATCGTAGCAACCCTCATCTCGGAAATGCACACCGAGAAAGTCCGAGACCCAAGTATCAAACGCCGGCGAATAAGTTTTTTGCTGCGGCATACGACTCCCCACAGATCAGTATTCCAGTACACCAACTCCCTGGCTTGACTCCGGCTCATCGTAATCGATGCAGTGGGCTCAGGCCGAACTGGGCTGATCAACTGCCTTATCGAGACAGGTTAATTGTACGGTTTCAAACCCTGATTGGCCTCGAGAAAAAATTCTACGGCCCCCAGATAAGTATTTCTTGAGGCGCCCCCCCACCTGGTCTCGGCATTCTGACATCCACAGTCAGTCGTCCCAGAGCCCAGCCGTGAACAAGCCATCCCTCCTCCTTGTATCTCCTCGCCGAATCCTGCTTGGCGCGCTGATCAGCGTCAGCGGCGGCTTTTCACTAATACCAAGCGCTCAGGCGGCCGGTGCATCAGAACAGGCCAACATCGAGGTGATGATCCGCCAGCTGAACGCGCTGGAGGACTCAGCGCGCCGCAGCGCCACGATCGCCAGCGAACCTGGCCAGCGCTACTACTTCGACTATGAACGTCTGGCCGGCGATATCCAGCGCGTTCGCCAGGGCCTGCAAGAGTACCTGACCCCAAGTCGCGCACAGCCGCGGGATCCGGCAGAGCTGGCGGGAAAATACACCCTCACCGGCGGGCGGATGCCATGAGCATGAGCGGCACTCAAGTCGCAGCTTTCAACGCTGCCAGCGGCATCACACCGCAGGCCAGCACCGTGCTGTTCGTAGGCACCGTCATCGCACTGTCGACCCTTTGGGGTGCCTGGGCGCTGTACAGCATCTACCGGGGCTGGGCGACCCAGAACATCGACAGAAACATTGCAGCCGCGTCGACCGTCAAGGTCATCGTCCTCCTGCTGATCCTATCCACACTCGTTCTCAGCTAGCCAAGGAGCTAACCGATGTCTATCCGCACCATCACCAAGTCACTCACCGGCGCCGCCGCAATGATCATGGGTCTGCACCCAGTCATTGCCGCTGCCGCCTTACCAGGAGCACAAGCCCCCACACGCGGCGAGGGAACGAGCTGGCTGCAAACCATCCAGAACTACGGTTACGACGGTTTCATGCTTATCGGGCTGTTTCTGCTCGGAGGCATGATGGTGGGGGTCGCCTCCCATGCCTACGGCGTTTACCACGATATCCATGAGGGCAAGAAAAAGTGGCGAGACCTGGGGCTCACCGCCGTTGTCGGGATCTGTCTGATCGGCGTTGGCATCTTCATGGTCACCAAAGCTACCGGCGTCCTCTAACTGGTGATGCGACATGGCTGAGACCACTTACCTGAAGGATGGAACGCTCGACTTCCTCCCCCACAACCTGAATAGGCAGCCCATCGTCATGGGCGGCCTCACTGCTGATGAAATGTGGGGAACGGTCGGTGTTTGTGGGGGGGTCGGAGTGATTCTGGGCATCCCTGTGTCGTTCTTGTTCGGCAACCCAGCTCTTTTCATCGCTTGCGCTCTTGTAGGTGGAGCTCTGGGCTTGACCGTGGCAAGCCGAATCCTCCGGAAGATGAAGCGCGGCCGGCCGGACACATGGTTTTACCGCCAGCTCCAGTTCTATAAGGCTCAACACCTCCCCTTCCTCGGTGGCCCCCAGTTGGTCACCCGGAAGGGTGCGTGGACATGCCGTCGTACAGGAAAGTAGGGATCTTCATGAGTTTTCGAAAACGAGTGGATGCTCAGCAGGCACACATCCTTAGCTTGCGAATCGCGGTCATTGTGCTGGGCGCAGTCAGTCTTTTTGCGTTCTACGGCTGGCACAAAGCCCCCGAAGACCTGACCGTGCATGTGCCGCCGGACCTCCGCTCCGGCAGCACTCGCAAATGGTGGGAAGTGCCGCCTGAGAACGTGTACGCCTTCGGGTTCTATATCTTCCAGCAGATGCAGCGCTGGGAGAAGAATGGGGACGACGACTACCAGGACAACATCGAACGCCTGGCCTCCTACGTTACCCCTGGTTGCAAGGAATACTTGAAGAAAGACTACGAGATGCGCCGTAACGCCGGTGAGCTGCGTCGCCGTGAGCGGAACGTCTCAGAAATCCCGGGTCACGGGCTGACCGACCCTGGCGTGCTGCGCGTAGAAGAAATCGGGATCAACGATTGGACAGTCAACCTGGATCTGCTCGCTGACGAGTCGGTGAACGGGGAGCGGGTCAAGCGCGCCATGACCCGCTACCCATTGTCCATTGTCCGTGCCGACGTCAACCCAGAGAAAAATCCATTCGGGTTGATGTGGAACTGCTACGCATCCAACCCACAACGCATCGAGGTCGATCTGCAAGCCACCGGGGTGAAGCCATGAATCTGCGCGCCTGGCTTCTTGCTCTGGGCCTCTTCGCAGTTGCCGATGTGAAAGCGGTAGAGCTACTGCAGTGGGACCGTATCCCCATGGCAATCCCGCTGATTGTAGGGCAAGAGCGCATTGTGTTCGTCGACCAAAACGTGCGCGTTGGGATGCCTCCCCAGCTTGTCGGCATGCTGCGCATCCAGAGCACCGGTGGCGCGGTCTACCTCTTGGCCAGCCAAGAAATTCCACCGACTCGGCTCCAGCTGCAGAACGTGGCCACCGGCGAGATCATGCTGGTGGATATTGCCGCAACACCGGCGGCAGAGGGCCAAGCCAAGCTCGAGCCCGCCAAGATCGTCGCCGGTGCGGCCCCTTCCACCTACTACGGCGATACCACCTCAGCACGAACTTCGACAAAGCGATCCGCGACGTCGGAGGAAGAAGAGGATGTTCCACCGCCCCCCCGCCATGAGACTCCAGCGCCGGTGGCCCTGACCCGCTATGCGGCACAAATGCTGTACGCCCCACTTCGCACCGTTGAGCCTGTCGCCGGCATCAGCCAGGTGCGTGTTGACCGGGCCCTGGATCTGAGCACTTTGTTGCCGGTATTGCCCGTGGAGGCATCAATCCTGGGGGCTTGGCGCCTCGACAACAGTTACGTCACTGCGGTCAAGCTGAGGAACCTGAGCGCCCAGCAGCTGACGATGAATGCCACAGAGCTGATGGGTAACTTCACCACAGCGACATTCCAGCACCCGTACCTTGGGGCTCGCGGAAACGCCAGCGATACCACCACGCTTTACCTGGTCACCCAGAGCAAAGGGCTGAAAGAGGCTCTGCTGCCGTCCTCGGTCAGCCAAATTGATCCGAAAGCAGGAGGGCGCCGTGGGCAGTCTGAAAAGTAATCCACTCCTCAAGTACCTGCTCATTCCGGTGCTGATCGTCGTGCTCATCATCCTGTTCAAGGGCGGGAGTAAAAAAGAAGAGGTGAAGGCTCCTGAAGATGAGCCGATCATCATCGGCGGCGACACCGCGCGCAAGCTAGGGGTGGACGGGGATACCCCGGCCGACACTCTCCGCACAGTGGTCGCTGAAAGTCGGGAGGTGAAAGACCAGATCGCGAAGGTGCTGACCGACAACAAAGAACTCAAGGACCAGAACGCAGAGCTCCAGCTCCGGCTTTCGCGCATAGATCAGAATGTCGACAGCAAGCTGAATGATGCGAAGGGCGAGCTGCAGGAGCAGGTTAAAAACCAGAGCCTGGGCCTACTGGACCAGTTCCAGCGTCAGTTGGATAACCTGTCGCAGAACCCCAATGCCGCTGGGCAAGACCTGCCTATCGGGCTTGGCGTGCAACCTGGTGACGGCGCAGGCTTCGACAAGGGTACGAAGTCCAATGGCCTCGTGTGGGTCGAGCCGACCGACGCCACTGCAGTGGACGCCAGCGGTAAGCCACTTCAGCCCGGCTCCCCCCAGGCAGCCAGCGGCTTCAATTTTCCCACCAGCTTTGGCAGCACCCTGGACAAAGGCCAGACCGTTCTCAACGCAACGGCGCAGAACGTCGGTGCTGAGATGTCTCCCCAGGATGCCCGCAAGCAAGTGCGCAAAGCCTATACCCTGCCTCAGAACTCGACCCTGATGGGGTCGGTAGCCATGTCGGCGCTCATTGGCCGCGTCCCGATCGATGGAACAGTCAATGACCCCTTCCCATTTAAGGTTTTGATCGGTCCGGACAACCTAACCGCCAACGGCATTGATCTCCCTGACGTCGTCGGCGCCGTCGCCAGTGGGACCGCATCGGGCGACTGGACATTGTCCTGCGTGCGCGGACAAGTACGGAGCCTGACCTTCGTGTTCGCCGACGGCACGGTTCGATCGTTCCCTGCCCCGGCCGAGGAAGCAAATGGCAGCCAGAACAACAATCAGAACAGCAGCAACGGGAATGGGCAGCCTGCGATCCAGGGCGGGCTCGGCTGGATTAGCGATTCCTACGGCATCCCCTGCATCTCGGGCGACCGCCGATCAAACGCTAAGGAGTATTTGACCAACCAATCCCTGGTGACGGCCGCGGGCGCCGGCATCGCCAAACTGTTGAAGGCCGATGAGCAAAATAGCTCAACATCCTTCAGCAGCGGAGGAACGTCATTCGGGACCACGGGCTCCTCGGGGAACTCAGCCATGGGCGCGATTCTCACCGGCGGCGTCAGCGACATCCGCTCCTGGATGAACAAGCTCTACGGCGAAGCCTTCGCCGCCGTGTACGTCCAGCCCGGGGCGAAGGTCGCCGTCCACTTGGACCAGCAGCTCGCCATCGACTACGAGATCAAAGGCCGCAAGGTCGATTACAACTCCGGAGCCAACCATGTATCTGCAAACTTGGACTAAGCCCCACCTGCAGGCCGGGGCCTGGCTCGTGCTCACCCTCCTTCTAGGCGGATGCACGACTGACAAAGACGAGCTGCTCCCCCACGGGGAAGCCAACATGATGGACGTGTGGCAACACGGAACGTCTGGAGGAAGCTCTGGCAGCTCCAACAGCAGAATGCTGCTGGATGCTCGCCAGGAACTTCGCCGGCCGCTTGATGAGGCGCAGGTGGTTCGCCAACAGACAGGTGCTGACGCCTTCACTCGCACGCCCCAGAACGAGATTTACAGCCAGTTCAAGCGCCTGCCGAATCCTGACCTGGTGATGTACGTGTTCCCGCACCTGGCTGGTACGGATCCGGTTCCAGTCCCGGGTTACACCACGGTGTTCCCGATGTATCAACGCGTGCAGTACGCCATGCCAGGCGAGCGTACGGAGGAGTACTGATGCAGTTCATCAGCAAATTGCTGGGCAAAGGCTCTGCAATGCCCATCGAGCCCGTGCTCGGCCAGACAGCGACCGAACACGAGCCAATCGACGACCGTCCCACAACGGTTAGTACAGCCATCAACGAGGAGCACCGCCTAGCTGCGAATGACCGGTACATCGCCCGCCTGGAGTCGATGGGCATCCCTTCCCCTATCGACTGGCAAAACCCTAAACGTCGGCCGGCTACGAAAGCTGACGTGTCGCGCATGTACGAGGTCAACCCGTCGTTCGTGGACATGCTGCCATGGGCCGAATATCTGCCCGAGGAAGAAGCCATGCTCCTCGAGGATGGCATTTCCAGGGCGGCGTTTTTCGAGTTGGTCCCGATTGGGACCGAGGGGCGCTCCGACGACTGGCTTCAACAAGCTCGCGATGCGTTGCAAGGCGTCCTACAAGACAGTTTTGACGAGCTGGAGAGCTCGCACTGGGTCGTTCAGCTTTACGCCCAGGACGAGACGGACTGGGGTGACTACCTGCAGAAACTCCAGGCCTACGTTCAGCCCCGGGCTGACAACACAGACTTCACCAGGTTATATCTCGCGCTGTTCCGCCACCACCTTGAATCCATCTCCAAGCCCGGTGGGCTGTTCGTCGACACGGCCGTCAGCAACCTTCCGTGGCGTGGGCAGACCCGGAAAGTCCGCCTGGTGGTGTACCGCCGGGTAAAGAAACAGGACCTCGTGGTTCGCGGTCAGGAGCCTGCCGCATACCTCAAAGCAATCTGCGATCGCCTCAAGGGATCCCTGGCCAACGCCGGCGTTACAACCAAACGCATGGATGGCCACGCTATCAAGCGCTGGCTCGTGGGTTGGTTCAATCCACACCCAGATCATCTGGGCACGACCGATAGCGATATCCGTCGATTCTACGACACGGTCTGCCAACCACCACGCGAGCTCGACGAGGGTGAACTGCCGGTGGCCAGCGGTACCGACTTTTCGGAGAATTTGTTCTTCCGAGAACCGCGCTCGGATGTCGACAGCGGCCTTTGGTCGTTCGACGGCATGCCGCACCGAGTTGTGATCCTCGATCGCCTGAAAAATGCCCCCCTTACCGGGCACCTGACCGGTGAGACCAAGCAGTCAGACTCATTGAACTCGCTGTTCGACCGCCTGCCTGAGGATACCGTGCTGTGTATCACCATGGTGCCGACCCCGCAGGATCTGCTGGAAGGGCATCTTGAACAACTCTCCAGGAAGGCCATCGGCGACACCCAGGCATCCAGCCACACCCGGGATGACGTTCAAACGGCACGGTCCATCCTCGGGCGTAAGCACAAGCTCTACAGGGGCAGTGTTGCTTTCTTCCTGCGTGGGCAGGATAAGGACGTGCTCGGGGAGCGCACGACCAGCTTGTGCAACATCCTGCTCGGCGCCGGCATGCAGCCAGTCCAGCCACAGGACGAGGTAGCGCCCCTGAACAGCTACCTACGGTGGTTACCCTGCAATTTCGACCCGAATGAAAACCGCGCTCTGGACTGGTACACCCAGCTGATGTTCACCCAGCACATCGCGAACCTGGCGCCGGTATGGGGGCGTTCCACTGGCACAGGCAACCCAGGTTTCACGCTCTCCAACAGGGGGGGAGCGGCGCTGACCTTCGACCCGTTGAACAAGCTCGATCGCCAGATGAACGCGCACCTGTTCTTGTTTGGTCCCACCGGCGCGGGTAAGTCCGCAACAGCCAACTACCTGATCATGCAAGCCATCGCACTGTACCGCCCAAGGTTCTTCATCATCGAGGCCGGCAACAGCTTCGGCCTGCTGGGGGATTTCGCCAAGCGGCTCGGTTTGACCGTCAACCGAGTGCGGCTCGCCCCAGGCAGCGGCGTGAGCCTTGCCCCGTTCGTAGACGCGGTGCAACTCGTCAAAAACAAGGACCAGGTCAAGGTCCTGAATGCGGCGGACGTGGATGCTTCCGATCAACACCTCGCCGACGCCCTGGCGGGGCTCGAGGACGACCAGCGGGATATCTTGGGCGAACTTGAGATCACTGCCCGACTGATGATCACAGGCGGCGAGTCCAAGGAAGATGCTCGGCTCACTCGGGCTGACCGCAGTGCTATCCGCCAGTGCATCCTCAACGCGGCCGAGCTGTGTGTCAGCAAGAACCGGCCAGTGCTCACTGAAGATATCAGCGCAGCACTCCAAGCGATGGCCAGCAACGACAAGCTCCCTGAAAGCCGGCGCAACCGACTCATGGAGATGGCCGAAGCCATGGGGATGTTCACCATGGGTACGGAAGCCGAGATGTTCAACCGTCCTGGTACCGCCTGGCCGGAAGCTGACATCACGATCGTAGACTTGGCTACTTACGCGCGTGAGGGCTATCAGGCCCAGATGGCCATCGCCTATATCTCACTGCTGAACACCATCAACAACATCGCAGAGCGTGACCAGTTCAAAGGTCGACCACTGATTGCCTTCACCGACGAAGGCCACATTCCATTGAAGGTCCCACTGCTCTCCCCGTACTCGGTCAAGATCACCAAGATGTGGCGAAAACTGGGTGCCTGGTACTGGATGGCGACCCAAAACGTCGACGACATCCCCCCAGAAGCATCGGCGCTGCTGAACATGATCGAGTGGTGGATCTGCCTGAACATGCCACCAGACGAGGTGGAGAAGATCGCGCGCTTCCGTGAACTCACGCCGGCACAGAAGACGATGATGCTCTCGGCAAGGAAGGAGAACGGCAAATTCACCGAGGGCATCGTCCTGGCCAAGCGGATCGAGATGCTGTTCCGGGTAGTGCCGCCCAGCTTATGCCTCGCCTTGGCCATGACCGAGCCAGAAGAAAAGCGGCAACGTTATGAAACCATGCAAGCGCTCGGCTGCGATGAATTACATGCCGCGCTGCAGGTGGCAGCAGACCTGGACCGCAAGCGCGGTATCACCCCTTTCCCCATCACCTTTCCCGAACAAAAGAAGGCCGTGGAGCGCGTGGCATGAGAGTCATGAATACCCTGACCCAGAACATCATTGATAACCTGACCCAGCTGCTCAAAGACCCCGGGCACGACACACTCCAGTCGCTGTCGGTTTGCGCACCAGTGCTCATTGACGAGCTGCAACAGATCAAAAATAACGCCCTCGATCGTCGCGACATCATTCCCCTGGTTCAGTCCGTGTTGGATGAGTGGCTGAAGCAGCATCCTCAACCGGAGGGGGCAATCCAGGATCTCCAAGTTGCGTTGCAGAATCTCGGCCGGCCTGGAGCCAATCCTGGTGAGTTAGGGGGGAAGCATGCCTAAGCTTAGGCTCAACCTCATCTTGTTTATTGTCATGGTGATCGCAGGCGTAGGTGTCTGCTGGCAGCTCGCGACGAGTTCGAATACCAGAAGCCCCGATGAGACCTGGTACTTCGGCCCCACGAATGCCAGGTGGGTAATCACTGAGTATGCAGACCTCGAATGCCCTTATTGCAGGGCATACACCCCGCAACTGAAGCACTGGGTGAGCGGGCAAGAGAACGTGAAGCTCGCGTGGCACCATTTCCCCCTCGATATCCATGGAGTTGCCGCACAATCGGAGGCGCGACTCGTTCAATGCGCAGGGTACTTAGGGGGGGCAGCGGTATTCTGGCAGGCGATCGAACTGGTTCTGCTGCGCACACGGGGTGATGGACAAGGACTCGCAGGGGAACTGGAGGTGCCCGGTGTGTCCACCGAGGCTCTTTCCAGTTGCGCTAGAGCAAACATGGACATCCGTGGGGTTGTAGACAAACAACTGGCTGTGGCCAAGAGCCGCGGCATTGCCGCTACCCCTACGATCGAGGTCACCGACAGTTTGACGGGGCACAGCATGCGCCTGGAGGGCCCCGTGGACAGCGCCGCGCTGTTGTCGGTCATCGATGCCCTCGCCGCCCAGGCCCCACTGCGCAAGGACTAGGCCAGGTAATGACCAAACTCACGGTATTGCGCAACGACAACAATGAAGAAGAAAGCAACCTGCCAAGCAGGTTCTTTCCCAGCGCAGGCTCTGGCCATGGATGGTTTCAGCTTGAGCCGGCTGGGGAAGAGTCACCCTCACACTCTGAGCTAAGCTGGGCTCTCCAGGAGTGGAATGACGACTGCGTCCTCATGGAGTACGACGCTGCCACAGGCAAAGGACGCTTCGTGATCGTCGACTGGTATGCGCCGGCGCCGGGGACCGTGCTCGAGCTGAACCTGCAGCGCGAAATGACTTTTGAGGAGCAGGATCCAGACGACGCGGAATGATTCTACTAGTTCACATTTTAGAGATCGCCCAACATCCGGAGGGAACGGATATCCCTTCACCCAGTCACACGCAGGGATGATGTCGAGGTGAGGTGGATGATGAAACTACAAGGATTCGCAAGCCGACACAGCTACTTGAGCGTCCAACTTGAAAAGCTCTACCAGCAGCTGTCCGGCCCTCCCGATATCGTGGGCTTTTCGGCGTCAGTCACGCAACTCAACGACGACATTTGCGAATTGCAGCGGGATGTCATGGAATCAGTAATACTCCGTTCCAGATCACCGGCTCCGGGGACCAGGTCTTCACCGACCGATTGACCCCAACTCACTCAGGCTCTCGGCGATCAAGAGGATCTCGAGGAGGTGTGACGGTCAGGGTGAAACTCCCGGTGAGGCTTTGTCGCAGCTCCTGAGGCATCCAGTAGGCAAACTGCACTAGCCACGCGCCATCCTTCAGCCGATGGGTTTCCTGGCGAAACTGGGGTTTGGGGAGCAATGGAACCAAAAACCAACGTAAGCCCTACCACCTGCGCTCGGTGCCTTCTTCCCAGGCATCCGCCTCGATGAAGCAGTTGCGCATGTCGGCTTCCTGGCTGATCTCGGTCAGCAGGTCGTGCACGGTCTTGTCCAGCTCGTCGTCGCTTCGATACGAAATGGCCAACTCGTAGTGGCCCGACTCCAGCCGTTTCATGCCGTAGGGTTCCAGGCAGTAGCGCTCGATGTTCTCCTTGGCCCGTTTCCGGCCGCGCACGAACTTGCTGTTATTCACCACCGCCAGGCGCAGGGTGACGGTGGCCACCCGCTCGACAGCGGGCGGCTCTGCCGGCGATGACGACGAGGCCGTGATCTGCTGATCGCGTGACCGGGCGCTCTTCTGGTATGCGCCGATCTCGACACCCCGGTGGCGCAGGTAGCTGTACAGTGTGCTCTTGGAGATGTGTAGCTTCTCGCCGATGGCGCTGACGCTCAGGCGACCCTCGCGGTACAGCGTTTGCGCCGCCATGGCGGTGGCCTCGGCCTTGGCGGGCAGACCCTTGGGACGGCCACCGATCCGGCCCCGCGACCGTGCGGCCGACAGGCCCGCCTGAGTCCGCTCGCGGATCAGCTCGCGCTCGAACTCGGCCAGCGAGGCGAACAGGTTGAACACCAGGCGGCCTTGGGCATGGGTGGTGTCGATGGGGTCATTCAGGCTCTGCAAGCCGACCTTACGCTCTGCCAGCTCGCCGACCAGCTCGACCAGGTGCTTGAGCGAGCGCCCGACGCGATCCAGTTTCCAGATCACCACGGCATCACCCGGACGCACGTTGGCCAGCAGTTTGTCCAGTTCCGGACGGGCGCTTTTCGCGCCGCTGGCGATGTCTTGGTAGATGCGTTCGCACCCGGCCTGTTTCAGGGCATCGACTTGTAGGTCGGCTTTCTGATCCCGAGTGCTCACTCGCGCATAACCGATCTTCATCAAAAGTACCGTTTACTCGACTACGTTAGTAATAGTTGAACTTTGATAAAGCGTACCAGTTATTTGAACCGTAGCGTGGGGAGCTTAACGAACCGAGCCATTCCTCGATAGAGTTCGGCAAAACCTTGGTTTTCCCGAACTAACCAGACGCCACAAGGGTTTGCGGGCAGGCGCTGGGCTTAAGTGCACTTTCTGTTCCGTTGCTCCCCAAACCCCGATATCACCCAGGTCGACAAACTGCTGCACGGTAACGAGAACGTCGTCTGCGCCGATGCCGGCTACACCGGCGTCGAAAAGCGCCCCGAACATGCGGGCCGCGAAGTGATCTGGCAGGTCGCAGCACGCCGCAGCACCTACAAGAAGCTCGATAAACGCAGCGCCCTGTACAAAGCCAAGCGCAAGATCGAGAAGGCCAAGGCACAAGTGCGAGCGAAGGTCGAGCACCCGTTTCGAGTGATCAAGCGCCAGTTCGGTTACGTGAAGGTGCGCTTCCGTGGCCTGGCCAAGAACACCGCTCAGCTGGTGACGCTGTTCGCGCTGTCGAACCTATGGATGGCGCGCCGACATTTGCTGACTACCGCAGGAAAGGTGCACCTGTAATGCGGAAAATGGCTGCTGCGAGGTGCTCGCGGCGGCCAAAAACGGAGAACTGAGCGGGTTACCTGGTCGATTTTGATCGACGGCCCGCTTTCAAAAGCAGCAAGGGCTGAAGTCGACCGGAAATACAGGGTTACTTCAGACCTTCCCTTATTGAGATAGGACGGCCGTTTATTATTCAGCTGTGGTCACTGGCCGTTTCCTATCATTGCTGCCGAAAACTAACCGGAGCATGAGTAACTCATTACGATTCTGAAAGGTTGCCCGGCCTATGCCGGGCAACGCAACAACTCAGCTTTCGTCCAACCCCCATATCCAGTGGGCATCGATCAACAGCGACAGATGGGTGCGCAGCGTATCCGCGTGGGCCTGCAGGGCGCTGGTAGACGATGCGACGGCTTGCCGGCGAGCCAGCAACAACGACTGCAGATCCACCTCGCCCAGTTCGTAGGCACGCTGCATCTGTGCTTCGTTCTGGGTCATGGCAGCGGCGCCATCCTTCGCGATCAGGTAGCTCTCGTAAGCACCTGAAGCCAGTTCGACGTCACGGGCAATCCCGGCTTCCAGCTCGCGTTTGGCCAGGTCGACATCCTCGCGAGCCGCATTCTCCTGGGCCAGCGCCTGGCTGTAGCGAGCACTGCGCGACCCGCTGGGGATCGGCATGCTGAAGCTGACACCGTAGATGCGCTCACGGTTGCCCTGCTCGGAGGCGGTGAATACCCCCAACGTAGGATCCGGCACCCTGTCAGCCTTCGCCCGGGCCGATTGCCCCTGATTTCTCAGCAGAGAGGCTTCGACCCGACGCAGCACATCGCTTTCGGCCAGGATCCGCTCGCGCCAGGTGTCGTACTGACCGAGTTCGGCCGAAGGAATGGGCAGATCAACCACTTTGCGCTCGATGCCAGGGAAGCGCCGCGACAGTGTTGCCCAGCTCGCAGCGGCTTTTATCTTGGCTTCGTTGCCTTGTCGCAGTTGCTCGGCCACTTCCGCCTTGACCAGGCTTACATCCAGCTTAGAGGCGTCACCCGCACGGTTGCGTTTTTCCGCCGCCGCCAGGCTTTCCTTGGCTGAGGCCAGGCCTTTATTGGCGATGGTGAGCGCGTGCTCCGACACCAGCCAATCCAGCCACAGGGTCATCAGTTCCCGCGCGGCTTCATGACGGACTTCGCCATAGGTGGCATCTGCCAATCGCAGCGTTGCCGAACTGATGTCCTGGTCGGCACTGGCCTTGCCAGGCAGGCGCACCGTGCGCTCGATACCCACGTTCCATTCGTTGTAGTTGGGGCCAGCGTCGGTACGCCGTTGCTGGCCGATTGCCGTGGCCGTCCATTCATAAGGCGAACGCCGGATGATGCCAGCCTCCAGCATGGCGGCATCCATGCTGGAGCGTGCCGAGGCCACGCGGGGATCGGCGTTGAGCAGCGACACCACCAGCGGCTTGGGCAGAATGTTTGCCGGAGCGGCAGGTTGCGCCACGGCCGTGCCACACACACTGATCAGCAGAGCCAGGGGAACAAGGCGCTTCATCACACGAACTCCCCAAAGTTACTGACCTGGACCGTCCAATAGCGCAGCCCGGTATTTGGAAACTCCTCCTTGAGGGATTGCAGCACCTCCGTGAGTTGCTGCCGTTCCACCACGAGTTGGATCTGCACAGCCTTGGCCCGCCCCATGACACGCTCCATCGGATTGAGTGCCGCGGTGGACAGCCCGTGCGCCGCAACCGGTGTGCTGGTGAAGATCTGGTTCCCCGTCACGACCAGGAGGTGGTCGATGAGCTTCTCCTCCAAGCTTGGGGTGCAGAGCAGCGTCAACCAGGTATCAGGCATCTTTGGCCTCCTTTTTCGCGTGGGCGAATCGCAGATAGAGAATCGGGAGCAACATGAGGGTGAGCGCGGTGACGGTGATCAAACCGCCGATCACCACGATGGCCAACGGCCGCTGGATCTCGGAGCCGGGCCCGGTAGCGAACAACAGTGGGACCAGACCGAAGGCGGTGATCGAGGCGGTCATCAGTACCGGGCGTAACCGGCGACGGGCACCCTGGAGCACCACTTCCCGCAGTGGCAGGCCTTCGCCATGCAACTGGTTGAAGTAACTGACCAGCACGATGCCGTTGAGCACCGCGATACCCAACAAAGCGATGAACCCCACCGACGCTGGCACCGAGAGGTACTCGCCAGTGACCCACAGCGCGACGATGCCGCCCACCAGGGCGAAGGGGATGTTGCTGAGGATAAGCAACGCCTGGCGCACGGAGCCGAAGGTCGAGAACAGCAGGACGAAGATCAGACCAAGCGCCACGGGAACGACGATGGACAGCCGGGCAGCCGCACGCTGCTGGTTCTCGAACTGGCCGCCCCAGCTGATGCGATAGCCGTTGGGCAGTTCCACCTGCTGAGCCACCAGCGCCTTGGCCTCCTCGACGAAGCCGACCAGGTCACGACCGCTGACGTTGGCGATCACCACGCTGTAGCGGCTGCCCATTTCCCGGTCGATCTTCACCGGGCCATCGGCACGCTCCAGTCTCGCCACGCTGCTCAGCGGAATGGTCTGGCCATCCGGCGTGGTGATCCGCACCGCGTTGAAGTCCGCCGGCGACGTGCGCACCGACTCGTCCGAGCGAATGAGGATCGGCGTGCGCTGGTTGCCTTCGATCACCAGGCCGGCCTGCTGGCCTTCGATCTGCACGCGCAGTGCATCCTGGATGGCCTCGACGCTCAGGCCGAAACGGCCAGCCTGCAGCCGGTCGATCTCCACGCGCAGATACTGCACACCGTCGTTCTGCACGGTGTAGACGTCCTGGTTGCCCTGCACAGTCTTGAGCAGCGACTCGATCTTGCCGCCCAGTTGGCTCAGGGTGCCCAGGTCAGGGCCATAGATCTTCACGGCGAGGTCGCCGCGCACACCGATGATCATCTCGGAGACGCGCATCTCGATGGGCTGGGTAAAGCTGTAGCCGATACCCGGCATTGGATCGAGCACCTTGCGGACCTCGTCCATCAGCTCTTCCTTGGTGTCCATCCGCCATTCGCTCATGGGCTTGAGCAGCAGGTAGGTATCGGTCTGGTTCAGGCCCATGGGATCAAGACCGATCTCGTCGGAACCGGCCCGCGCCACGATGCCCCGGATCTCCGGGACCGCTGCCATCAGCGCGGTCTGGATCTTCTTGTCCAGCTCGGCCGTCTGTTCGAGGCTGACCGATGGCAGTTTCTCGATACCCACGATCAGGTCGCCTTCATCCATGGTCGGCATGAAGGTCTTGCCCACCTGGGTGTAGACCAGGCCAGCGACGACCAACATGGCGCCAGCGATGATCGCGATCAGTTTCTGCCGGCCAAGCCCCCACTCCAGCACCGGGCCATAGATGCCCAGCAGCTTGCGGGCAAGCCAGGGGTCTTCGTGCTTGACCTCGCGCAGCAGGTAGGAGGACAGCACGGGGATCACGGTCAGCGACAGCAGCAACGATCCCGCCAGAGCGAAGACGATGGTCAGCGCCACCGGGACGAAGAACTTGCCTTCGAGGTCCTGCAGGGTGAGCAGCGGCAGGAACACCGTGATGATGATCAGGATGCCGGACGTCACCGGTACCGCGACCTCGCGCACCGCCCGGTAGATGATGTGCAGACGCGGCAGCTTGCCACCGGAAGGATCGGTGGCCAGACGCTGGACGATGTTCTCGACCACCACCACCGCGGCATCCACCAACATGCCGATGGCAATGGCCAGCCCTCCCAGACTCATCAGGTTGGCGGACATGCCGACGAAGCGCATCAGGATGAAGGTGATCAACGCCGCCAGCGGAAGTACCAGGGCAACCGTCAGCGCTGCGCGAACGTTGCCGAGGAACAGGGCCAGCAACACGATGACCAACACGGTGGCCTCGATCAGCGCCTTGGACACAGCCCCTACCGCTTTATCGACCAGCGACGAGCGATCGTAGAAGCTGGTGATGGTGATGCCTTTCGGTAGTGTGGCCTCCAGTTCCTTGAGCTTCAGTTGCACACCGGCGACCACTTGGCGGGCGTTGGCGCCAGCCAGGCCGAGCACCAGGCCTTGCACAGCCTCGCCCTTGCCATCCTGGGTCACCACGCCGTAGCGGGTCAGGGTGCCAAGGCGAACCTCGGCCAGGTCGCCAACCCGCACCGGGCTGGAGCTGTTGGAATTGACCACAACGGCCCGCAGGTCATCCAGGGTGCGGATGCTGCCCTCGCTGCGTACCAGCAGGACTTCGTCACCTTCACCCAGTCGGCCGGCACCGTCGTTACGGTTGTTGGTGTTGACCGCGTTGGTCAGCTGCTCAAGGCTCACGCCGCTGGCAGCCATGCGGATGGGATCTGGCAGTACCTCGAAGGTCCTGACCTGGCCACCGAGGGAGTTCACATCCGCCACGCCAGGTACGGTACGCAGCGCCGGCCGGATCACCCAGTCGAGCAGGCTGCGACGTTCGACCAGAGACAAGGTTGTACCGTCCACCGTGAACATAAACATCTCGCCCAGCGGTGTGGTGATCGGCGCCATGCCGCCACTGATGCCGTCCGGCAGGCTGTCGCTCAGGTTGCCGAGACGCTCGGAAACCTGTTGCCGCGCCCAGTAGATGTCAGTGCCATCCTGAAAATCGATGGTGACATCGACCAGGCCGTACTTGGTGACCGAGCGCAGGATCTTGGTCTTGGGAATACCGAGCATTTCCACTTCGATCGGCACGGCAATCCGGCTTTCAACTTCTTCCGGGGTCATCCCCGGTGCCTTCATGATCACCTTGACCTGGGTGCTGGCCACATCAGGGAAGGCATCGATGGGCAGCCCACGGTAGGCATACCAGCCCGCGCCGGTCAGCAACAGCGTCGCCAGCACCATGAACAGGCGCTGGGACAAAGAGAATTGGATAAGACGGCTCAGCATCACTCACCGTCCTCTTCAAGCCAGGCGCCTTTCAGCGCAATCACGCCGGCGACGGCAACCTGGTCCTGTTCGCTGATGTTGCCCTGGACACGGACCAGTTGCCCCGCGCTGACTTCGACCTTGACCGGGCGGGCTTCAAAACCGTCGGGCGTGCGGACGAACACCACGGAGTCGGTCTTGTTGCGAGCGACGGCAGACAGAGGGATGTCCCAGGATTTGCCAGCGGCCTGAACCGGGATCTCCACGGTGACGAGCTCGCCGGGACGCAGGGCGCCGTTGGCATTTTCGATTTCGGCGCGCAGCACCACGAACTGGCTGGTAGCCGAGAGGGTCGGGCTCAGGTTGATGACACGCCCATTAATGCCCTTGTCGACCACCGTTACGCCCGCGCCCGGCTGAATGCCAATACTGGCCGCGGCCGGAATCTGCACGTCCAGCCACAGCGCATCGACCTGGGTGATGTTCAGCAGCGACGTGGCACCGTCGACCCGCTGGCCGGGCCGGACCGAGATGTTGCTGACAATGCCGTCCTGAACGGCGCTGAGGGTGATCCTGTCGGAAGGAATCCCGGAGCGGATGACCTGCTCGATCATGGCCGGGGTCATTCCCGCCAGGGCCAGTTCGGCCTTGGTCTGCACCAGAGTCGCTTCCGCTTCCTTCAGCGTTGCCTGGGCTTCCTGCGCCCGACGCTGCGGAATGATGCCCTCATCGAACAGCTTCTGTTCCCGGGTGTAGGCCTGCCGGGCCAGCGTGGCGCGGGCAGATGCCTGCAACAGCTGGAGCTGGAGCTGGCTCATCGCCGGACTGGACAGGCGCACGACCGGCTCGCCTTTGCGAACGGCCTGGTACTCGCCCACCAGCAGTTGCACCACCACACCTTCAAGTGGGGAACTGACGATCTGCTCCGCTTTCGGAGGCACGACAACCTGGCCGGGATATCGCGTGCTGACCGTCTGTTTCATGCTTTGCACAGCAGACGTCTTGATACCCAGCGCTTGAATCTGTTCATTGGCGACAGAGAACTTCTCAGCACTCATGGCAGGCCCTGAAATAATAAAAGCGATGGCGAAAGAGAGCCCCTTTACACTGCGCAGATAATGTTCGTTATTCATCGAAAGTTCCCCGTGAAGCGCCATGACATGGGCATGCTTTAGACCTGTCTTTGAGGATTTTTAAATCGCAAGGCGAGCGCGGTCGCAGGACACACATGAGTAACCCACTCGTCTGCTGCACCCTTTGCATGGAAGGAGATTGTCGTAGACTCCTCTACAGGTTCGATTCTAGAGGGGGGTGACTATCAGGAACGTTACCGCTGAATTACAAATTTGAAGGATTCCACCTCCCTCCTGATTTTCGTTTTAAGATTGATTCATCCCCCGGTGTCAGGATAGTTGTCGCCTCGCCAGATTTACCTGAAACCAGACCCCGGGGGCGGAAAGAGAGCCGTTGTGCCGTACTATTCCTCTGAGCGCAAAGCCGAACTGCTCAAGATGCTGGGTCCTCCACTCAACCTGACGATGGCCGAAGTCGCTAGGCGCGAGGGCGTTACTGAAATGTCGCTGTATACCTGGCGCAAACGAGCCAGTGCCGAAGAATGTGTGGTGGTGACCGATCCCAAACACCCGACCGAGAGTTGGTCGGCAGAAATGAAATTCGCAGCTGTAGCCGAATGCGCCAGCTTGTCCGAGATTGAGGTGGGTGAATACTGCCGTCGCAAAGGCTTGTATCCCGAGCAGCTTGCTGCCTGGCGGCAAGCGTTCCTGAGTGGGATGGCCCCTCCAAAAGCGCAGCCTAAGGTTGATCGGGAGCAGGCCCGTCAGGATCAGAAACGCATTAAACAGCTTGAGCGCGAACTGCGCCGCAAGGATAAGGCGTTGGCTGAAACAGCCGCGTTATTGGTGCTGCGAAAAAAGCTCAACGACTACTGGGGAGTAGACGACGAGGACAATTGACTGCTCTGCCGGAACGGCAACTGCTGGTGGCTTGGCTGACTGAGGCGATTAATTCCGGAGCTCGGAAATTGACGGCATGTCAGGAAGTTGGCTTGACGCTCAGAACGTTGCAGCGCTGGACTCAATCGGAAGAAGTGGCGGCGGATGCACGTACAACTACAGTTCGCGCAACCCCACCGAACGCGCTGAGCGAGCACGAGCGACAAGCGATTCTCAACCTGTGCAACAGCGCTGAATATGCTCACTTGCCACCTAGCCAGATCGTGCCGAGGCTGGCCGATAAGCAGCTCTATATAGGCTCGGAGTCGACCTTTTACCGGGTGCTTCGGGCTGCTGGACAGCAAGAACGCCGAGGGCGTGCTCAACGCCCTGGGCGTCATGCCGGGCCGACAACGCATGCAGCCTGCGCACCTAACCGGGTGTGGTCGTGGGACATCACATACTTGCCGTCTTCGGTGCGTGGAAAATACTACTACCTGTACCTGATCGAAGACATCTACAGCCGCAAGACTGTGGGCTGGGAGGTACACGAGAACGAAGACGGCGCCAAAGCTGCAGTGTTGCTGCAGAGGAGTGTAATCAGCGAACAGTGCTTGAGAGAGCCGTTGGTGTTGCACTCGGACAACGGCACGCCGATGAAATCAGCCACTTTGCTGAGCAAGATGTACGAGCTGGGCATAACACCGTCCCGCGGCAGGCCGCGTGTCAGTAATGACAATCCATACTCGGAGGCGCTTTTCAGAACACTGAAGTACTGCCCGCAATGGCCGACCAAGGGTTTCGAGACCTTGGATGCTGCACGATGTTGGGTGCGTGATTTTATCCGTTGGTACAACCACGAACACCGACACAGCCGAATCCGCTTCGTCACGCCAGCAGAGCGTCATCGAGGTCAGGACAGGCAAATCCTTGCCCTGCGCCACGAACTCTATGAGCGCGCTCGAAGCAAGAATCCGGAGCGATGGTCAGGACGCACTCGCAACTGGGAGCCGATTGGTACCGTGCTACTGAACCCTGATCGAGAACAACAGCACGTGAAGCAAGCCGCATAGTTGGATGGTTGACGCGACAACTACCTTGAAAAACGCCGTCATCGATGATCACCATGCTGGTTCGGTGCATGAGGCAATGACACTTCAAGAAATAAATGAATATTTTTTTATTTGACACCCGAATACTTTTTTAATTTGAGATAAACAAATAATGCGTGTTCTAGTAGTGGAAGACGAAGCCAAAACTGCCGAATACCTTCAGCAAGGGCTTACCGAAAGTGGCTATATCGTTGACCGGGCAAGTAATGGTGTCGATGCGCTGCACCTGTTCCAGCACAACACCTACGGCCTGGTCATCCTGGATGTGAACCTGCCCAAGGTGGACGGCTGGGACGTGCTCGACACGATCCGCAAGACCAGTCGGGTTCGCATCATCATGCTGACCGGTCGTGGCCGCCTGCACGACAAGCTGAAGGGCCTGGACGGCGGCGCCGACGACTATCTAGTGAAGCCGTTCGAGTTTCCGGAACTGCTTGCCCGCATCCGCTCGCTGCAGCGGCGTGGCGACAAGGTGGTGGACCACCCGACCTTGCGGGTCGCAGACCTTGAGCTGGATCCGGGTCGCCACCGCGCGTTCCGGGGTGACCTGCGCGTCGAGCTGACTACCAAGGAATTCGCCCTGTTGCGCCTGCTCATGAGCCACCCAGGGGAAGCCCTGACCCGCTCGCAGATCATTTCCCTGGTCTGGGACATGAACTTCGACTGCGATACCAACGTGATCGACGTGGCGATCCGGCGCCTGCGCGCCAAGATCGACGATCCGTTCGAGAACAAACTTATCCACACCCTGCGCGGTGTGGGCTATGTGATCGAGGAGCGTTCATGAAGCGCTTCAGCCTGGCCGCCAGGTTGGGACTCAAAGTCGGCTTGATGAGCGTGATACTGCTGGTGCTGCTCTCTATCGTGGGCTACCTGATGCTCGGCCAGGCGCTGGAGCGCACGGCGCAAAGCAGCCTGATCACCAAGATGGGTGGCATGGCCCATAACCTATCGACCGTCGCGGATCTGTCCGAGGTCACCGCAGACTCCCACCAGTTGGTCGACCTTGCGATGGGCCACAACAACCTGTTCGTCAGCATTTTCGATACGGCAAACAGCCGAATCCCCCTGCTGACCATCGGCTCGAAAAAGATAACCACCGAACTCACCAGCTTTCCTGCCAACGATCAAGTGGAGTTCTACGAGTGGAACAACGAACTGGGCATGCCCATGCTCAGCGTTTCCCAGCTCATGCGTCTGGCTGACGGTACCCAGGTCGGTGTGTACATGACCGTGGATGAATCCTCCGATGCCGAATTGCTCCGGGCGATGCTGAGCTGGGCCCTGATGGCGTCACCCTTCATCCTGGCGCTGATCATGGTCGTGGCCTGGTGGACGGTACGCCGGGGCTTGCTGCCGCTTACGCGCTTTCTGAAAGTCGCGTCGAAGATCTCCACCGACAACATGCAGCATCGGCTGCCTACCGACCGCTTGCCGATCGAACTGCTGGAGCTCGCGGACGGCATCAACTTTATGCTGCACCGCCTGGACGGTGGCGTGCAGCAGCTATCGCAGTTCTCGGACGACCTGTCCCACGAGTTGCGTGCTCCGCTCACTAACCTGATGGGCAAAGCACAGGTGGCCCTGTCACGACCACGCAGCTCGGAGGAGTACCGTGAGGTGCTGGAATCCTGCGCCGAGGAGCTGGATCGCATGAAAAGCATGGTGGCCGACATGCTTTTCCTGGCACATGTCAGCCAGCCTGCAGCCTTGGTGCAATTCGAGACGGTGGCACTGGTCGACGAGGTGCAGAGGGTCAGTGACTTGTTCAGCCTGAGTGCCGAAGAGAGCGGCGTTCGGCTCGATGTGTCAGGCAGTGTCGATGTGATCCAAGGCAATCGCCTGATGATTCAACGGGCAGTGTCCAATTTGCTCTCCAACGCCATTCGCTACTGCCCACAAGGGCAGGCTGTAGTGGTGAAGGTTCACCGTGAGCAGGAGCACATCAGGCTCAGCGTAGGCAATCCAGGCCAAGGTATTCCGGAAGAGCACCTGCCTCATCTGTTCGAACGCTTCTATCGGGTCGACAAAGGGCGTGCGCGCAGCGAGGGAGGCACAGGCCTCGGGCTTGCCATCGTGCGATCGATCATGAGCCTGCACCAAGGCGTGGCGAAGGTAGAAATAACGGGCTCGGGCTTTACCTGGTTCCACCTGAGTTTTCCGGTGAACCGTCTCTGAGCCCAAGGCGTCTTTCAACATTGTAATTCGCGCCTCACGTTGTCGTCAGAGACGCTTCTTTAAGCTTCAGGGGTATCGAAAATCTCACGATCCATTGAGATCCAAACCCCTGGAGTTTCTGAAAATGCGACTGACCCAAGCGCTTCTCATCGGTGTACTGGCTGTTGGTGTGACGACACCGGTATTTGCCGAAGATGGCTACGACCGCTCGATCGAATTCAACAAGAAATTCCGCGAGGACCAGAAACGCCTCTGGGGTGAAAAAGACACCGCAGACAAAGCCAAACCGGCAGAGACCAAAGAAAAGGAAAACGCTAAAAGCCCATCCTAGGCTCATGGATGTGCTGTTTCTCTACTTCCTCCTTCCCCCTCGATCTTGAGGCAGGCGCTTGACCGCCTGCCCCGGATCACCCTCAAGCGGCATCCTCCTCAACGCATCGACAGCTGGACCGCCAGCCCCGCCAGTGCACTCATCACCAGCACCTGGATCACACCGCGCTTGAAGTAGAACAGGGCAATAGCGGCGGCCGCGGCGATAAGTGCGGAGGCCCACTCGAATCCTCCCCCAAAGCCGTTGGGCCAGAGCACGTGGTAACCGAAGAACAACGCCAGATTCAGGATCACACCTACCACGGCGGCGGTGATCCCGGTCAGCGGCGCTGTGAACTTCAGTTCGTTGTGCGTCGACTCCACCAGCGGACCGCCGGCAAGGATGAACAGGAACGAGGGCAGGAAGGTGAACCAGGTGACCAGCACAGCCGCCACCGCGCCCGCCAGGAACGGATGGTCGGTGCCGAACATCGGGTGGATGTAGCTGCCAATGAAGCCGACGAAAGTCACCACCATGATCAACGGCCCCGGCGTTGTTTCCCCCAGGGCCAGGCCGTCGATCATCTGCGTGGGCGACAGCCAGCCGTAGTGACCGACCGCACCTTGGTAGACATAGGGCAACACCGCGTAGGCACCGCCGAAGGTGAGCAACGCAGCCTTGGTGAAGAACCACCCCATCTGGGTCAGAGTGCCTTGCCAGCCGAAGATGACGGTCAGCAACCCCATGGGGAGCATCCATAGCGCCGCACCGATCAGGATCAGCTTGAGCAGATAGCTCCAGCGGAAACGGGCATGCGCGGGTGGCGGTGTATCGTCATCGATCAGCGCAGGCCCGTAACTGGCCTTCCCGGAGCCATGCTTGCCAGCGGTCACGAACTTGTCCGGCAGCACTTTTCCGCCGATGTAGCCCAGCACGGCAGCGGCCAGAACGATCAGCGGGAACGGGACGTTCAGGGCAAAAATGGCGACGAAGGATGCTGCGGCGATCGCCCATAGCCAGCCATTCTTCAATGCCCGGGAACCGATGCGGTGCGCCGCATGAACGACGATCGCGGTGACCGCCGGCTTGATGCCATAGAAGATCCCGGCAACCACCGGAACGTTGCCGAACTCGATATAGACCCACGACAGCCCGATCAGGATGAACAGCGACGGCAGCACGAACAGCCCGCCAGCAATCACCCCGCCCCAGGTCCGGTGCATCAACCAACCGATGTAGGTCGCGAGCTGCTGGGCCTCGGGCCCGGGCAGCAACATGCAGTAGTTCAGGGCATGCAGAAAGCGCTTCTCGCTGATCCAGCGGCGACGCTCCACCAACTCCTGGTGGAGGATGGAGATCTGTCCTGCCGGCCCGCCAAAGCTGATGAAGCCGATCTTCAGCCAGAACAGCAACGCTTCGAACAAGCCCACCGGGGTCGCTGGCTTGAGGGGGGCTTCGCCCGTGGCCAGCGTCGTCGTTTCAGCCATGACCGTTTTCCTCGTTGGCAAAGGCCGCCAGCAGCCCGTCGAAGATGCCGTTTGCCGCTGCCATCAGTTGGTTGTCATCGGTAATGCTCTCGCGCAGGCCCGCCAGGACACGCTCGATGCCGGACGCTTCCGCAGGCTGGCTGCCACCGACATCGAGGTAGTGAACCAGCGCGGCGATGCGTGAAAGGCCTGGAGCCTGCAGCACGAAGCTGTCGATCAGGGTTTCGAAGGTGACGCGGTGCCCGACATGGCTGAACGCGGCGCCATCGAAGTCAAAGCCCAGTGCATCGGCGGGGCAGTCGCTCGGGGATTCCAGCCAGAGGATTTCCGCGCCGCTGTCGATGAAGCGCTGGATGAGCCAGGCACAGGCCAGCCGGTCGACCCAGGGACGTCGACGGGTTGCCCAGCGACGCCCCTGGTAATGACTGTGGTCCAGCAGCGTGACGGGATGATCCTGAATGTGCGGTTCATCAGGTGAGAGGGCACGGCTGATTGCCGTCTCCAGCGCTTCCAGCGCGGTCTCCGTCTGCTGCTTCGCAACGCCGGGGAAGAAGTCGATCAGGGCCAACTGGGCGAAGCTCTTGCGCAGTTTTCTGACCTGGCGAGCGACCTGCAGGGCGTTCTCGGGAAGCAGTCCCTCCCTGCACGCGGCGACTTCGTCGCGCAGCTTGCTGTACTCCTCACTCCGGTCGAACAGGCCGGCGAAGCGAGTTTCTTCGTCCGGGAATGCCAGCAGAAACGCAGTGCCGCCGCTGACCGTCACATCGCGCTCCACGGACTCGAACGCCTCGCGGCCCGCGTCCTGCTCAGGCAACAGGTACACACCGTCGCGCAGCACGGCAGCGCCGCAAGCCTTCAACGCCCGCCAGGCACGCATACGTTCGGTCGCGTTGGCCGTGGGGAGTGCCAAAACAAGAAGAAGCCAATTTTTCATGTAGAGAATCAAACATAAAATGTATGAATCTCTACTTTAGCTCTGTTCTCAGGAAAATGCACTGCCGGGATGAGGGTTCGATTCACTCACGTTGACCGTATCCCCCCAGGGGGGATACGCTAGAAACATGAATCACCCGCACTACCCGGAGGTAGCGCATGCTATCCGTTCTAAAAAATCGTACTTATCGACACCTCTTTCTGGCCCAGGTGATCGCCCTGGTGGGCACTGGTCTGGCGACGGTTGCCCTCGGGCTTCTGGCATTCGACCTGGCCGGCGCCCAGGCGGGAGCTGTATTGGGTACCGCGCTCGCCATCAAGATGGCGGCTTACATCGGCGTTGCACCGGTTGCCGCCGCGTTCGCCGAGCATCTGCCGCGCAAGGCGATGCTGGTCACCCTCGATCTGGTCAGGGCAGCGGTCGCGCTGATGCTGCCCTTCGTCACCGAGATCTGGCAGGTGTACGTGCTGATTTTCGTGCTGCAGTCGGCCTCTGCGGCGTTTACGCCAACCTTCCAGGCCACCATCCCTGACATCCTGCCGGATGAGCGCGAGTACACCCGGGCGCTTTCCCTTTCGCGCCTGGCCTATGACCTGGAAAGCGTGATCAGTCCGATGCTGGCCGCGCTGTTGCTTACGGTGGTCAGCTTCCACAGCCTGTTCGCGGGCACGGTGGTGGGCTTCCTGGTGTCCGCCGCGATGGTCGGTACCGTGGTGCTGCCCCTGGCGGCACGAGGACCCAAACGCAGCATCTATGAACGCACCACCAAGGGCATGCGGATTTTCCTGCGCACCCCGCGGCTGCGTGGCCTTCTTGCACTGAACCTGACGATCGCAGCCGCCAGCGCCATGGTCATCGTCAACACCGTGGTACTGGTGCAATCCAAGTTCGCGCTGCCCCAGAGCTCTACCGCCATGGCCTTGATGGCCTTCGGCGGTGGCTCGATGGTGGTCGCCCTGATGCTGCCCAAGCTGCTGGAACGACTGGACGATCGCAAGGCGATGCTGGCCGGCGGTGCCGTGCTGGTAGCCGGTTTGATCCTGGGTACCTTCGTCTCCAGTTACCCGGCGCTGATCCTGTTGTGGCTGGTGTTGGGTGCCGGCTACTCCCTGGCACAGACACCGTCCGGACGCATTCTGCGGCGCTCGTCCTCAGCCCAGGATCGACCTGCGCTGTTCGCCGCCCAGTTCGCCCTTTCACACGCCTGCTGGCTGATCACCTACCCGCTCGCGGGATGGTTGGGGGCAAGCGTCAGCCTGACGGCTTCGTTCATCGGACTGAGTCTGGTTGCCGCCGTAGCCTGGCTGGTGAGCAAGCGGATCTGGCGCCCGGAGTATGAGGAAGACGTGGTAGCGCACAATCACGATGACCTGCCGGAAGACCACCCGCACGTGGCCAACGGCAATGCGCATGCGCACTCGTTCGTCATCGATGACGATCACCGGAAATGGCCAAAGCCATAAAGCCCGCGTTGCACGGGTTCTATCGATGATCTTCGCGTAATCCAGAAAGAAACAGGGCCGCTTTAGCGGCCCTGTTTGCATCACTCGTGCGAGTGGCCGTGACCCGCATCGCCAGACTTCGATTCGGTATCAGTACCACCGCAGGCAGCCAACAGGCCGAGGAAGCTCAGCACAACGAGCGATTTGAGGATTTTGGTAGTCATCTTCAGCTATTCCAATTGAGATCAAAAAGTCGGGGCGAACAACAGGTTCGCCCCGGCGGGATTACTTCTTCACGTTCAGGTAGTCGCCAGTCGTGTTCAGCACGATGGTGACATCGGCGTTGGTGCGGTTACGCCAGAACCAGCCATGGGTGCCATCGAACAGCGCGGTCAGGTCGCCCTTGTCGCCTTTCACCTGACGCCCTTTGCTGTAGCTGTGGAAATCGCCTTGGGCGGCGTTGTAGATCTCACCGTGGGTGTCGTGGTTGACCGGGCCGGATGCGGTCCATTCATAGCTCACAGTGCTGCCCTTGAGCATTTCCAGCTTGATCTCCCGACCTTCGCCTGGCGTCAGGGTTACGGTGACCTGATCGGACTTGGCGTTGGCAGCAGGTTTGCTGGATACGGGAGCCGCGGGCTGAGGGGCTGCTGCCACTTGCTGTACGGGTGGCGCTACCGGTGCAGGTGCCGGTGCAGCAGCAACGACAGGAGCTGGGGCCGGAGCAGCTGCCGCTTTCGACGCAGCCTCGTCAGCCAAAGCCTCGGCAGCGAGGGTGATCTTGATCTCGCCCATTTGCGTCAGGCCCATGGCGCGGCCCAGGCCGGTCGGGTCGACCGCGTATTCCGAAGGCATCACCACGGTGACCAGCAGGCCCATGGCGACAGCCAGGGCAATGACGGTGGAACGAACGAGTTGGCGGCTGCTCGGCAATTCGCTTGCCGATGGGAGTGGAGAATTGAACATGATCAGGAGTCCTTAAGCGGTCAGAAACAGGCCGGAGATCTGGTAACCCATCAACAGGAAACCAGCACTCATCATTGCGACGTTGGCGGTATAGGCATGACGCCAGAAGCTTGGGGTCTGCCTCCAGAAGCCCATCAGGATCAGAATGGCGCTCAACGCCATCAGCTGACCGATCTCCACCCCTACGTTGAAGGCGATCAGGTTGGGGATCAGCCCATCGGGAGAGATCTCGTATTCCTGGATCTTGGTTGCCAGGCCGAAGCCGTGCAGCAGGCCGAAAATCAGCGTGGCGGCCTTGGTGTTCGGCTGATAGCCGAACCAGCGCTGGAAGGCGCCCAGGTTATCCAGGGCCTTGTACACCACCGAGAAACCGATGATTGCGTCGATGACGTACGAGCTGATGCTGACTTCCGTCAGCACGCCGATCAGCAGCGTCACCGAATGGCCGACCGCAAACAGCGTGACGTACAGGCCGACATCCTTCAGCCGGTAGAGGAAGAAGATGACGCCGAACAGGAACAGCAGATGGTCGTATCCCGTGACCATGTGCTTGGCGCCCATGTAGATGAAGGGGATCAGCATGACCCCGGTGCTTTCCTGGATGAAGCCCTTGTCACCCTCGGCCACGGCATGGGCCAGAGCTTCTGGCATGCCGATGAACAGCGAGGCGACGAGCAGGAACAGCAGATACAACAGGTGGCGTGAACGCATGGCGAACAGGCCCCCACCCTTTAGGGAGTGCGAATGCATGGATCAATCCTTTCTTGCAGTGATTGTTGGCCGCAGAGCGGCCTTGGTCAGGAAGCAAGCACAGGACGGGGTGGGCGTTCGATACGGAAGATGGGGGGCCAAGGCACGGAATCGCCCAGCATGGCCAGGTGTACCGAGGCTTCGAAATGACTGGAGAAGTGGATTGCAGCTGGTATCTGAGGCGTTTCGTGCTGGTGATCGGGCGTCAGGGGGGAGTGGTAGTGATCAGAGCACTGCGCACAACTCAGGGACGAGTCGTGGGAGTGATCATGAGTCAGGCTCTGGGCGCTCTTTGCCGTGATTTGCGAGAGGACGGAAAGTGAATAGGCATGACCGGTCCAGGCCAGCAGAAAGGCCATTGCCAAAGCCACGATCATGGTCGCTGAAAGAAAACGACGAGACATCCCAATGCTTATCCGGTTGAAACACGGTGTGAAATAGCGCGTTTGACCCAACCCCCCCAGGGGGATAGCATGCAGAGCGTAAAGTATCGCCGTCTGAGACTCAAGTCATGTCAGAACACGTTCACGACCAACCGCATGGTCACGCTCATACCCACCAGACTCACGACGCCATCATCAAACGCCTCAAGCGAGCGGACGGCCACCTGCGCAGCATCATCACCATGATCGATGAAGGACGTGAATGCGTGGACATCGCCCAGCAGCTCCATGCTGTTGAAAAGGCCGTGTGCCAGGCGAAGCGGACACTGATCCAGGACCACATCGACCATTGCCTGGAAGACTCGGTGACAGCCCTGAGCAAGGGCGACCGTTCGGCACTGGACGAATTCAAGCAAATCACCAAATACCTGTAGGCACGGTGCTCGGTTGTTGAATGTTTGAGTACGGCGGTTACCTCGGCCTGTTTCTGGCTGCATTCGGCGCGGCAACCCTGCTGCCCATGCAATCGGAGGCAGTGCTGGGCGGACTGCTGATATCCGAGCGTTTTTCCACAGCCATCCTGCTGGTGGTGGCCACCACAGGCAACGTACTCGGATCGGTTGTGAACTGGCTGCTGGGACGAGGTATCGAGGCTTATCGCGAAAAGCGCTGGTTTCCGGTAAAGCAAGCGGCCTTCGAAAAAGCCAAAGCCTCCTATGAACGTTACGGGTACTGGTCGCTGCTGCTCAGTTGGGTACCCATCATTGGAGACCCGCTAACCGTGATCGCCGGCGTGATGAAAGAGCCGCTCTGGCGGTTCGTCCTGATCGTCACGCTCGCCAAGGGCGGACGGTATCTGGTCCTTGCGATTCTCATCCTGGAGAACCTGAGTTGAGCGCGTACGAATCACCACCTTCGCGGGTTGAACGACACAACGGACAGGACCTCATCAAGTGGATCGCCCTGCTCACGATGGTGCTCGACCACATGCGTCTGGCATGGCCATCACTGGATAACCTGTTCATTCTGGGACGCCTCTCGTTCCCGCTGTTTTGCCTGGCGATCGCCGTGAATGTCTGTCGAACGGAAGTTGGCGCGTTGTTCACTCGCAGCAATGGCCGCTACCTAAGGAAGGTCTGAAGTAACCCTGTATTTCCGGTCGACTTCAGCCCTTGCTGCTTTTGAAAGCGGGCCGTCGATCAAAATCGACCAGGTAACCCGCTCAGTTCTCCGTTTTTGGCCGCCGCGAGCACCTCGCAGCAGCCATTTTCCGCA
>NZ_BCBJ01000089.1:0-5209 GCF_001320605.1 Pseudomonas sp. NBRC 111133
ATGCCCGCATCACAACAGTTGCATCGGCGAACACTTAGCGAACGGTGGTTGTCCAAAAACCTGCGAAAGAGGACAATTATCGGCTTCCCGTCACAACCAGCGATCTTGCATGGCCTTTCTTGCACTTGGTATCAACCATAAGACTGCCTCGGTAGACGTACGCGAGCGCGTGGCGTTTACCCCAGAGCAGCTGGTAGACGCCCTGCAGCAGCTCTGCCGACTGACATCCAGCCGCGAAGCGGCGATCCTGTCGACCTGCAACCGCAGCGAGCTCTATATAGAGCAGGACCACCTGTCCGCCGACGCCGTGTTGCACTGGCTGGCCGACTATCACCGCCTCAGCCTCGACGAACTGCGCGCCAGCGCCTACGTGCACGAAGAGCACGATGCCGTGAAGCATATGATGCGCGTGGCATCGGGCCTGGACTCGCTGGTGCTCGGCGAGCCGCAGATTCTCGGCCAGATGAAGTCGGCCTACGCCGTGGCGCGTGAAGCAGGTACCGTCGGCCCGTTGCTCGGGCGCTTGTTCCAGGCCACCTTCAGCGCCGCCAAGCAGGTGCGTACCGACACCGCAATCGGCGAAAACCCGGTTTCGGTGGCGTTTGCCGCGGTCAGCCTGGCTAAACAGATCTTCGCCGACCTGGGTCGCAGCCAGGCCTTGCTGATCGGTGCTGGCGAAACCATCACCCTGGTCGCCCGCCACCTGCACGAGCAGGGCGTACGTCGTATCGTCGTGGCCAACCGCACCCTGGAGCGCGCCAGCACGCTGGCCGAGCAGTTCGGTGCGCATGCCGTGCTGCTGGCCGACATCCCCCAGGAGCTGGCCAACAGCGACATCGTCATCAGCTCCACTGCCAGCCAGTTGCCGATCCTGGGCAAAGGCGCGGTCGAGAGTGCGCTCAAGCAGCGCCGGCACAAGCCGATTTTCATGGTCGACATTGCCGTACCGCGTGACATCGAACCTGAAGTCGGCGAACTGGACGATGTCTACCTGTACACTGTCGATGACCTGCACGACGTGGTGGCGGAAAACCTCAAGAGCCGCCAGGGCGCTGCCCAGGCTGCCGAAGAGCTGGTGTCGGTGGGCGCCGAAGACTTCATGCTGCGCCTGCGTGAACTGGCTGCGGTGGATGTGCTCAAGGCCTATCGCCAGCAAAGCGAACGCCTGCGCGACGAAGAACTGCAAAAAGCCCAGCGCCTGCTTGCTAACGGCGGCAACCCCGAAGACGTGCTGGCCCAACTGGCCCGGGGCCTGACCAACAAACTCTTGCATGCGCCCAGCGTGCAGTTGAAAAAGCTCTCGGCCGAGGGCCGCCTCGATGCGCTGGCCATGGCCCAGGAACTCTTTGCCCTCAACGAGGGCTCCACGGACAAATCCCCGCAATGAAAGCGTCGCTGCTGAACAAACTGGAAATCCTCCAGGACCGCTTCGAAGAACTCACCGCCCTGCTCGGTGACGCCGAGGTCATTTCCGACCAGACACGCTTTCGCGCGTATTCCCGTGAGTACGCCGAGGTCGAGCCGGTCTACGCTGCTTATAAAGAGTGGCGCAAAGTGCAGGACGACCTCGAAGGCGCCCAGGCGCTGCTCAAGGACAGTGACCCGGACCTGCGCGAAATGGCCGTGGAAGAGGTGCGTGAAGCCAAAGAGCAACTGTTGACGCTGGAGGCGCAGCTGCAACGCATGCTGCTGCCTAAAGACCCTAACGACGGTCGCAACGTGTTCCTCGAAATCCGCGCCGGCACCGGTGGCGACGAGGCGGCGATCTTCTCTGGCGACTTGTTCCGCATGTACTCGCGCTACGCTGAAAAGCGTGGCTGGCGCCTGGAGATTCTGTCCGAGAACGAAGGCGAGCACGGCGGCTACAAGGAAATCATCGCCCGTGTCGAGGGTGAAAACGTTTACGGCAAGCTCAAATTCGAGTCGGGTGCTCACCGCGTCCAGCGCGTACCTGAGACCGAATCCCAGGGCCGTGTGCACACTTCCGCATGCACGGTGGCGGTGCTGCCCGAGCCGGACGAACAGGCCGCCATCGAAATCAACCCGGCCGACCTGCGCGTGGACACCTACCGTGCATCCGGTGCCGGTGGTCAGCACGTGAACAAGACTGACTCGGCCATCCGCATCACCCACTTGCCTACCGGCATCGTGGTCGAATGCCAGGAAGAGCGTTCGCAGCACAAGAACCGGGCTCGCGCCATGTCCTGGCTGTCGGCCAAGCTCAACGACATGCAGACCAGCGCAGCACAGAATGCCATCGCCAGCGAACGCAAGCTGCTGGTGGGCTCTGGCGACCGCTCCGAGCGCATTCGCACGTACAACTATCCACAGGGCCGGGTGACCGACCACCGTATCAACCTGACCCTGTACTCGCTGGACGACATCCTCAGTGGTGGCGTGGAGGCGGTGATCGAACCGCTGCTGGCCGAATACCAGGCCGATCAACTGGCCGCCCTGGGGGACTGATGACCATCATCGCCAGCCTGCTGCGCAACGCGCAGTTGCCCGAATCGCCTACCGAACGGCTGGATGCCGAACTGCTGCTGGCGGCTGCCATTGGCAAGTCACGCAGTTACCTGCACACCTGGCCCGAGCGTATCGTCAGTAGCGAAGATGCCGAGACTTACGCGGGTTACCTGCAGCGACGCCGTGGCGGCGAGCCGGTCGCTTATATCCTCGGGCAGCAGGGCTTCTGGACGATCGACCTGGAAGTGGCGCCGCATACCCTGATCCCCAGGCCAGACACCGAGCTGTTGGTCGAAACGGCCCTCGAACTGCAACCCGCCTCGCCAGCCAAGGTGCTGGACCTGGGCACCGGTACGGGCGCGATTGCCCTGGCCTTGGCCAGCGATCGCCCGGCCTGGCAGGTGACTGCGGTTGACCGGGTGGAAGAGGCCGCTGCACTGGCTGAGCGCAACCGCCAGCGCCTGGGCCTGGCTAATGCCCAGGTGCGGGTAAGCCACTGGTTCGACAGCCTGGTCGGCGAGCGTTTTGACCTGATTGTCAGTAACCCGCCTTACATCGCAGCTGCAGACCCGCACCTGGTGGCCGGTGACGTGCGCTTCGAGCCCAGCAGTGCGCTGGTCGCTGGCGTCGATGGCCTGGACGACCTGCGCGTGATTGCTGCCCAGGCCCCTGCGCACCTGTTGCCCGGGGGCTGGTTGTTGCTGGAGCATGGCTACGATCAGGCAGCAGCGGTACGCGCCTTGCTGGCGGAACACGGTTTTATCGAGGTTGCCAGCCGCACGGACCTGGGCGGCCATGAACGCATTACCCTGGGGCGCCTGCCATGCTGAGTGATGAAGAACTGTTGCGTTACAGCCGGCAGGTACTGCTGGCCCAGATCGACATTGATGGCCAGTTGCGGCTCAAGCAGAGCAAGGCGCTGATCGTCGGGCTCGGTGGCCTGGGCTCACCGGTTGCGTTGTACTTGGCCGCCGCTGGGGTCGGAGAACTGCACCTGGCCGACTTCGACACCGTCGACCTCACCAACCTGCAACGCCAGGTCATCCACGACAGCGCTAGCGTGGGCATGAGCAAGGTCGACTCGGCCTTGCAGCGCCTGGAGGCGATCAACCCGGAAATCAGCCTGGTTGCCCACCGCCAGGCACTGGACGAGGACTCGCTCGCTGCCGCCGTGGCGGCGGTCGACCTGGTACTGGATTGCTCCGACAACTTCGGTACCCGCGAGGCGGTAAACGCCGCGTGTGTCGCGGCTGGCAAGCCACTGGTCAGCGGCGCGGCGATCCGCCTGGAAGGGCAGTTGTCGGTGTTCGACCCACGACGTGACTACAGCCCTTGCTACCACTGCCTGTACGGGCATGGCAGCGAAGCCGAGCTGACGTGCAGCGAAGCCGGTGTGATCGGCCCTCTGGTGGGGCTGGTGGGCAGTTTGCAGGCGCTGGAAGCGATGAAGCTGCTGGCTGGGTTCGGTGAGCCGCTGGTGGGCCGCCTGTTGTTGATCGATGCCCTTGGCACCCGCATCCGTGAGTTGCGCGTCAAGCGTGATCCGGCCTGTTCGGTTTGTGGCAAGCGCGATGGCTAACCGTTCGGCGCCGATTGGCGTGATGGACTCGGGGGTCGGCGGCATGACCGTGCTTGCCGAGATCCAGCGCCTGCTGCCCAACGAGACGTTGCTGTATGTGGCTGATTGCGGCCATGTGCCCTATGGCGAAAAATCGCCGGACTACATCCGTGACCGCTGCCGGCGTATCGCCGGGTTCTTCCACGAGCAAGGTGCCAAGGCCATGGTGCTGGCCTGTAACACCGCTACAGTGGCGGCGGTGGCCGACTTGCGAGAATTGTATCGGTCCTGGCCGCTGGTGGGCATGGAACCGGCCGTGAAACCGGCAGCGGCCGCTACTCGCTCAGGGGTGGTCGGTGTGCTGGCCACCACGGGAACCTTGCAGAGTGCCAAGTTCGCCGCCTTGCTCGACCGCTTTGCCAACGATGTGCAGGTTATTACCCAACCTTGCCCTGGGTTGGTTGAACTGATAGAGGCTGGCGACCTGACAAGCCCGGCATTGCGCCAGATGCTGCGTGGCTATATCCAGCCGCTGCTGGCCGCGGGCTGCGATACGCTGATTCTTGGGTGCACCCATTATCCGTTCCTGCGCCCATTGCTGGCAGACTTGGTGCCGGCGGACGTGGCGGTCATCGACACAGGTGCCGCCGTGGCGCGTCAACTGCAACGGTTGCTGGGGGCGGCAGACCTGCTGGCCGAAGGGCCGGCCCGCGATACCCGCTTCTGGACCAGCGCTGACCCTCAACTCCTCAGAAATATCCTACCTGTGCTGTGGCATAAGTCCGACGATGTGCAAAGCTTTGCGTTGTAAAAAAAACGTGAAAAATAGCTGAACTATCGTGCCACTGTCGCTTTCTACCGCTTTGCCTGACATGAGGCGGACACTAATAACAGCAATGAAGGATGTTTCTCATGAAGAAACTGCTCGGCTTGGCGGCGGCTGCCGTCTTCACCCTGGGGCAAGCACTGTCGGCGCAAGCTGCCGACGTTTCGTTTTCAGTAGGGCAGACCGGTGATTCGACCATGGTCTACCGGTTGGGGCTGCAATCGAACTGGGACGCAAGCTGGTGGCAAACCAGCGTTGGCCGCCTGACTGGCTACTGGGATGGGGCCTATACCTATTGGGATGGCGACAAGACGGCGAGCAACCATAGCTTGTCTTTTGCGCCAGTGTTCGTTTATGAA
>NZ_BCBJ01000090.1:0-32302 GCF_001320605.1 Pseudomonas sp. NBRC 111133
TTGCCGGCGATAGGGCCAGTTCAGGCACTGCATCATCTACCTTTGTGGCAGCGGCCACAGGCTACTGAGGTCCAACGTTTCCAGCACCAGTTCCGGCTCCCCCAATGGCCAACGCCGGAGCAATTCTTTAGCTGCGCTCTGTGGTGTCCATTCCTCGGGTATAGCCGGCGTCGCAGTCACAGATGTCTTCAATGACTGTGGTCCTACGACCGTCAACCGAACCCCCTGCGCATCAAGCGCTTCGCGCTGCTCGCGCATCCACTGTGGCATGCTGTTCCAGCCAGCGCTCACCTGGGTTGGTGAATACAACTGCAACGACGAATAGCGGTTGAACACCGCCATTACCTGCGGCGAGTTTCCTTTTGCCAGCAACGACCGCGCACTGGCCAGGCAAAGCTCGCCCGCCAGCAGGTTGCTGGAGACGATCGCCTCGAACAGCTCGGTGTCCGCCACATCGTCAGCCACATATTCGCTGGTGCCGGCGTTGATGATCAAACCATCCAGCGAGCACCACGCATGGCAGATTTGCTGGCAAGCATCCGCCGCCTTACCTTCGACATGCAACTGCCACGGCAGACGCAAGAAACGCCGACCGTGCTGTGCTGCCAATGCATTTACTTCGTCACTTTCCTTAGCGCTGGCGGCAACCTGATGCCCCTGTTCGAGCAGCTGTACCACCAAAGCCAGACCTAATCCCTTGCTGGCGCCTGTCACCCAAAAACTGCGTGAGTTAGGCACGACTTAATCCCCTAATCCTGCCTGCGCGGTAACCCCTTGAACGCTTCAAGTGCACGCTGACGACTGCTACTGAGATCGACAATAGGATGTTGATACAAAGTATTAGCAAAAAGATCCACAGATTTCACTGGTTCGTGAATACTTTTTCGATTCACCTTACACATTTCCGGCAGCCAGTGCCGAATGAAATGCCCGTCCGGGTCGAAGCGCTGCGACTGCGATACGGGGTTGAAAATCCGGAAATAGGGGACAGCGTCAGTGCCGGTGGATGCGCTCCATTGCCACCCGCCGTTGTTGGCGGCCAGGTCGCCGTCTATCAAGTGGCGCATGAAGTGCCGCTCGCCTTTACGCCAGTCGATCAGCAGATTTTTACTGAGGAACATGGCGACTATCATGCGCAGGCGGTTATGCATCCACCCGGTGTGCAGCAGTTGGCGCATGGCAGCATCAATGATCGGGAAGCCGGTACGCCCTTGTTCCCAGGCCTCCAGGTCTGCCGGTGCATCGCGCCAGGGCAGGGCTTCGGTCTGGGCGCGGAAGGCGCGGTGGCGCGAGACTTGCGGATAACCGGTAAGGATGTGCTTGTAAAACTCCCGCCAAAGCAACTCATTGATCCAGGTTTGCACGCCCGTACTGCCACTGTCGAACTCGCCTCGGTTGCTCGCCAGTGCGCCGTGCAGGCATTGGCGTGGCGAAATCACGCCAGCGGCCAGGTACGCGGAAAGCTGGCTGGTGCCGGGCTTGGCCGGCAGGTCTCGCAGTGACTGATAGTCGTCGATGGTTTCGTCGAGAAAGCGAGATAACCGCGCCTGCGCTTCGGCTTCACCTGACGGCCAATGCTCACGCAAGGTCTGTGCAGGTATTTCAAAGCCTTCCACATGGTGCGGAACAGGGTCGCTGTCGATCTGCAGCGGTGCCTGGCGCTTCACCCGGTGGGCCATGGCTGGCAGGCTGCGGTGCAGGTGCTCCAGGCAGGTTTTCTTGAACTGGCTGAAGACCTGGAAGTAGCCACCACTGCGGGTAAGGAGGGTGCCAGGGCGGAAGAACAGCTGGTCGAGGTAGCTGTGGGCCTGGATACCTGACTTCTCCAGCAGGACACGGGTGGCATCGTCGCGGCGCTGCTCGTTGATGCCGTATTCTTCGTTCCAGTGCACGCTTTGCACCTGATGTTGGCGGCATACCTCGAGCACGGCATGGGGGGCCTGGTCCCAGGTGTCGATGGTACGGATCAACAGCGGGATATTCAGGCCTTCAAGCGACTGGCGCACATCACGCAGGTTGCGCAGCCAGAAGTCGACTTTGCAGGCAGCATCGTCGTGGGCCTGCCATTGACCGGGGCTGACCAGCCACAGTGCGATGGTCGGGCCGCGCTCGCTGGCGGCACTGAGTGCAGTGTTGTCATTGATGCGCAGGTCGCTGCGCAGCCAGGTCAAGTGCATGGTGCAATGGTCTCTACAGGCTGGCGGTTATGGGTTTGGAGCAAACGCAATGCCGCCTGGGGGGTGTCGAACAGGGCGAGGTTGGGCAGTTCGAGGGCACGCAGCTGGGCTTCATGCAGCGCCAGCGTCGGGCCACCGGCCAAGGTTGCTACGTTCAGGCTGAGCAGGGTGCGCTGCAGTGCCTTGCCATCAATGCGTGGCCCCAGGTGCAGCAGCACGGCGCGGGGGTTGAGCGCGGTTACGGCGCGTTGCAGGTGCAGGCCGGTGACAGGGTGTTCCAACACCTCGACCGGGAAGCCATTGCTGGTCAACAGCCAGGCGCATAGCCATAGCCCGGGGCTGAAGGCACGCTCACTGTCTTCTACCAGCAGCACAGCAGGGCCCTGCAACAGTTGGTTGTCGTGGTAGACCCGGGCGCCAAGTTTGCTGCGCAGCCAGCTGTGGAAAAAAACCTGCTCCAGCTGCGCATTGAAGTAATTGCGCCAGCGCAGGTCGAGCAGGTCGAGCAGCGGCATGAGTAATTGCTCGCACAGCGTAACGGCTGGGTACAGGGCCATGGCCTGGTTGAGTTGTTGATCGAGTGCACGTTGCGATAGGTTGGCGATAGCCTCTATCAACAATGACTGCCTGGCCTGCCAGTCTCCACTTGGAGGTGTTGTGCTGGT
Organism: Pseudomonas sp. NBRC 111133; assembly: GCF_001320605.1. Classification (NCBI taxonomy): domain Bacteria; kingdom Pseudomonadati; phylum Pseudomonadota; class Gammaproteobacteria; order Pseudomonadales; family Pseudomonadaceae; genus Pseudomonas; species Pseudomonas sp. NBRC 111133. The sequence goes on from NZ_BCBJ01000090.1 coordinate 2,843, forward strand.
GGGTTGCTCGAGCAATTCGCGCACTTGGCCGACCGATGCCCCTCGATGCAGCCAACCAAGGATGGTCTCGACCCGTTCGACCTGTTCCAGCGGATACAGGCGATGCCCTTTCTCAGTGCGCTGGGGCTTTAGCAGGCCATATCTGCGTTCCCATGCGCGCAGGGTGACCGGGTTGACGCCAGTGCGGCGGGCCAGTTCGCCGATGGGCAGCAAGCTCTCAGACCGCATTGCGCAAGCCCAGGCTTTCCGGGTGTGGCTGCAGGTACGCTTGCTGCTGCAGGTAGGGGTCAGGGTGGTTGCGTAAATGGTGCTTGAGCAGGGTCAGCGGAACGACCAGCGGCACCACGCCTTGCTGGTACTGGCTGATGACTGTTTGCAACTCGGCTTTGTCCTGTTGCGTCAGGCTGTCCTTGAAATAGCCGCAGAGATGCTGCAGCACGTTGCTGTGGGTTCCGCGGCTGGCGCAGCGACGCAGGGCCTGCATCAGTTGGCTGAAGTAGCGCGGGCCGATGCTTTGCGGGTCGTCATCGCGGCTCATGCTACCGAGCAGGCGCCCGAGAGTGCGGTAGGCCTGGGGGTTGTTGGCCATCACCAGGTATTTGTAACGCGAATGGAAGCGCACCAGCGCGCCACGGCTAAGGCCTTCGGCCAGCAGGCGCTGCCACTCGGCGTAGGCATACACGCGGCTGATGAAGTTCTCTCGCAGCACGGCGTCGTGCAGGCGCCCTTCTTCTTCCACGGGGAGGTCCGGACGTTTCACACAGAACGCCTGCGAATAGACGCCGCGTCCTCCCTGGAAGGCTGGGTGACCGTTGTCTTGATAGACCTTGACCCGTTCCAGCCCGCAAGACGGTGATTTCTGCATGAAGATGTAGCCGCAGATGTCGTCGAGCTCGTCGGCCATTTGTTCGCCATACGTGCGCAGCGGGCCGGTCAGGTCCATGCCGGGGTTGCGGGTGCCGACCACTTCGGGCTGATCGGGGTTGCCTACCAGGCGGATAGGGTCACGGGGAACACCAAGGCCGATTGCCACTTCCGGGCACACCGGCTGCCAGTCGAAATGTTTTTCCAGTTGAGTAAGGCACAGGTCGGAGGCCTTGTGGCCGCCGTTATAGCGCACGCTTTGACCCGTCAGGCAGGCGCTGATGGCGATACGCGGCTTGCTGTGGGGGGAAGGGTCGTGCATGGCTGCCTCCGGTAAACCTGTACATGACAAAAAAATTGTACAGGTTTATTCCAGCACAGCACTGACGTTATGCAAACCATTATTTTTGTACGGCGCTACATCATTCCAGGTGTTCGAGCAGTCGCCGTGCCGCTTCCTGGCCGCTGAGCCACGCGCCCTCGACGCGCCCGGAAAGGCACCAGTCGCCGCATGCGTACAAGCCCTGGTCGGCATCGGCCAGTGCGCCCCATTCGTGGTTGCTGCTGGGGCGTGCATAGAGCCAGCGGTGGGCCAGGGCGAAGGTAGGTGCGGGCACCACGCAGCCGACCAGCTCGGCGAACTCGCCCCACAGCTGTTCGATCACTTCTTCCTTGGGCAGGTCGATGTGTTGCCGGCTCCAGTCAGACGTGGCGTGCAGCACCCAGGTATCGAGTTGCTCGTCACGGCCGGGTTTACTGCGGTTGCGGGCCAGCCAGTCGAGCGGGTTGTCTTGCACGAAACAGCCTTGCATCGGCGTATCCAGCGGCGCCTGGAAGGCGAGGGCGACGGCCCAGGTGGGCTCCATCTGCACGCCAGCGGCCACGGCAGCCAGTTTTGGTGTGGCAGCCAGCAGCGGCGTAGCCTGCGGTGCCGGTACCGCGATCACCACGCGGCTGTAGGGGCCATGGCTGCAGCCTTCGGTGTCCTGCAGGTGCCAGTACTGTTTGCCGCGGAACACCTCGGCGATGCGGCAGCCGAAGTTCACCGTCACATCCTTGAGCAGGCCACGGGTGATGGCGCTCATGCGGGGCACGCCCACCCAGCGCGTCTGCTCGTCGGGGGAGGGGGTAAGTTCGCCGTCACGGTAATTGTACAGCTGCGGCTTCCACTGCTCGGCCCAGCCAGCGGCAACCCACTGTTGTACCTGCTCGACGAAACGCCGGTCACGGGCAGTGAAGTACTGCGCGCCGAGGTCGAGCGCGCCGGCTTCGCTGCGCTTGCTGGCCATGCGCCCGCCACTGCCGTGGCCTTTGTCGAACAAATGCACGGATTGCCCCGCCTTCTGCAAGGCCTGGGCAGCTGACAAGCCGGCGATACCGGCCCCGATGATGGCGATAGGTACTGTCATGATGGCCTCTTCAAACCTTGCTGTAAGCAGACTACGCTGTCAGGCAAACCTGTACAATCCAGAATTTTTGTATAAGGTTATTCCGCTTTGGCGGGCAGGTTGGCCTATGTTTATCCGAGAGCGTCGGGTCAAAAAAGTGCCTTGATGTTAAAAATAGACCACCGCCGCATTCTGCGAGGACACAGCCATGCATATATTGCTGACAGGCGGTACCGGGTTGATAGGCAGGCACCTCTGCCAGCACTGGCTTGGTCAAGGCCATCGCCTGACGGTGTGGAGCCGGCGACCTGAGCAAGTGCCGAAAATGTGTGGCAGTGGTGTGCGTGGCATTGCCCGCCTGGAGCAACTGGAAGCGGACGATCACCTGGATGCGGTGGTCAACCTGGCCGGCGCGCCGATTGCCGACCGGCCTTGGACAGCAGCCCGGCGTAACCTGCTGTGGGCCAGCCGCGTTACCCTGACCGAGCAGTTGCTGAGCTGGCTGGGTACCCGCGAGCAGCGACCAGACGTGCTGATCTCCGGCTCTGCGGTCGGTTGGTACGGTGATGGCGGTGAGCGCGAGCTGACCGAGGCAACACCGCCGGTGCGTGAAGATTTTGCCAGCCAGTTGTGTATTGCCTGGGAGGAAACGGCCCTGCGTTCCCAGGCACAGGGCATCCGCGTGGTGCTGGTGCGCACCGGGCTGGTGCTGGCCTGCGATGGCGGCTTTTTGTCGCGGCTGCGCGTGCCCTTCAAGCTAGGGCTGGGCGGGCCTTTGGGCGATGGTCGGCAGTGGATGCCGTGGGTCCATATAGACGACCAGGTCGCCCTGATTGATTTTCTCTTGCAGCACAAGGATGCCAGCGGTCCTTATAATGCCTGCGCCCCTGAGCCTGTGCGCAACCGCGAGTTTGCCAGGCGCCTGGGGCGTGCCCTGCATCGACCGGCGTTGCTGCCGGTGCCGGCACTGCTGCTCAAGGCTGGCCTGGGCGAGCTGTCGACCTTGCTGCTGGGCGGCCAGCGGGCTCGCCCGGTACGTTTGCTGGCAGCTGGCTTCACCTTCCGCTTCAACGATCTGCAATCGGCCCTGGACAACTTGTCCAGCCGCCTCTGACATAGGACGCTGCATGACCAATCACGCCTTGCTGCTGGTCAACCTGGGTTCCCCGGCCTCCACCTCGGTGGCCGATGTACGCCGTTACCTCAACCAGTTCCTCATGGACCCGTACGTGATCGACCTGCCCTGGCCGGTGCGGCGGCTACTGGTGTCGCTGATCCTGGTCAAGCGCCCGGAGCAGTCGGCACATGCCTATGGCTCGATCTGGTGGGAGGAGGGCTCGCCGCTGGTGGTGCTGACCCGTCGTCTGCAGGCGGCCATGGTCGAACACTGGCCCCACGGCCCGGTGGAAATTGCCATGCGCTATGGCCAGCCGGCCCTGCCAGACGTGCTGGAGCGCCTGGCGGCCCAGGGCGTACGCAAGGTGACCTTGGCACCGCTTTATCCACAGTTCGCCGACAGCACGGTGACCACTGTGGTCGAGCTGGCCAGGCAGACGGTCAACGAGCGTCAGTTACCGTTGCAGATGCGCGTGCTGCAGCCGTTCTACGAGCATCCGGACTACATCGAGGCGCTGGCCGCCAGCGCGCGTCCGTACCTGGAGCAGGATTACGACCACCTGTTGCTGAGCTTCCACGGCTTGCCGGAGCGGCACCTGAAGAAGCTGGACCCGACCGGCAAACACGACTTCCAGGCAGCCGACTGCTGCAAGGATGCCAGCGCCGAGATGCGTGCGGTGTGCTACCGCGGGCAGTGCCTGGCCACAGCCAAGGCCTTTGCGCAGAAGATGGGCATACCGGATGGCAAGTGGTCGGTGTCGTTCCAGTCGCGCCTGGGGCGGGCCAAGTGGATCGAGCCCTATACCGAAGCGCGGCTGGATGAGTTGGGCAAGGCAGGGGTGAAGAAGTTGTTGGTGATGTGCCCGGCGTTCGTGGCCGATTGCATCGAGACGCTGGAAGAGATCGGCATGCGTGGCAGCGAGCAGTTTGTCGAGGCTGGCGGGCGGGAGCTGGTGCTGGTGCCGTGCCTGAATGATCACCCCGAGTGGGTGAGGGTGTTGGCGCAGATGTGCGAAAAGGCCTAATTTGATGGTTGCCTGAACCGACCTCTTCGCGGTTTCCCCGCGAAGAGGTCGGTTCAGGTTAAAGCTGGATCAAGGCAACTGATCATCCAGCTTCTTGTGCTTCCAGCCATCATTGCCCGGCAATATCAGGTTCAGGGCAATCGCCACGATGGCGCACAGGGCGATGCCTTTCAGGCCCCAGTCATCCGGGCCGTCACCGCTGCCGATCAGCACGCCGCCGATACCGAACACCAGGGTGACCGACACAATCACCAGGTTGCGCGCTTCGGCCAGGTCGATCTTGTGGCGGATCATGGTGTTCATGCCCACTGCCGCGATCGAGCCGAACAGCAGGCACAGAATGCCGCCCATCACCGGCACCGGGATGCTCTGCAGCAGCGCGCCGAACTTGCCGATAAATGCCAGGGTGATGGCGAAGACCGCCGCCCAGGTCATGATCTTAGGGTTGTAGTTCTTGGTCAGCATCACCGCGCCAGTCACTTCGGCGTAGGTGGTGTTGGGCGGGCCACCGAACAGGCCGGCTGCGGTAGTGGCCAGGCCGTCACCCAGCAGGGTGCGGTGCAGGCCAGGCTTTTTCAGGTAGTCACGGCCGGTCACGCTGCCCACCGCGATCACCCCGCCAATGTGCTCGATCGCTGGAGCCAGGGCTACCGGAACGATGAACAGGATGGCCTGCCAGTTGAACGCCGGTGCGGTGAAGTTGGGAATCTCCAGCCACGGCGCAGCCGCGATCTTGGCGGTATCGACCACGCCAAAGGCGAATGACAGGGCAAAGCCCACCAGCACGCCCGCGATGATCGGCACCAGGCGGAAGATGCCTTTACCGAAAACGGCGACGATCAACGTAGTGAGCAGCGCCGGCATCGAGATCATCATGGCGGTCTTGTACGGTAGCAGCACGCTGCCGTCACCGGCCTTGCCCATTGCCATGTTGGCAGCAATCGGTGCCATGGCCAGGCCAATGGAGATGATCACCGGGCCGATCACCACCGGCGGCAGCATGCGGTCGATGAACCCGGTGCCTTTGATTTTTACCATCAGGCCCATGAAGGTGTACACGAAGCCTGCGGCCATCACGCCGCCCATGGTCTCGGCCAGGCCGAATTGGCCCTTGGCGAGGATGATCGGGGTGATGAAGGCAAAGCTGGAGGCCAGGAACACCGGTACCTGGCGGCCGGTGACCAGCTGGAACAGCAGGGTACCGATGCCGGCGGTGAACAGCGCGACGTTCGGGTCGAGGCCGGTGATCAATGGCATCAGCACCAGCGCGCCGAATGCCACGAAGAGCATCTGCGCGCCCGAAACGACCTGGCGCCAGAGCGGGTCGTTGAAGCCGTCCTGCATGGTCAGGCGTCCTTTTGCTTGGTGCCGAAGATTTTGTCACCGGCATCGCCCAGGCCTGGCACGATGTAGCCGTGTTCGTTCAGACGCTGGTCGATCGAGGCGGTGTAGATCTGCACATCCGGGTGGGCTTTTTCCACCACTTCGATGCCTTCTGGCGCGGCAACCAGCACCATGGCGCGGATCTCTTTGCAGCCGGCCTTTTTCAGCAGGTCGATGGTGGCGACCATCGAGCCGCCGGTGGCCAGCATCGGGTCGATGATCAGGGCCAGGCGCTGGTTGATATCCGGCGCGAGTTTTTCCAGGTAGGTGTGGGCTTCCAGGGTTTCTTCGTTGCGGGCAACGCCGACGGCGCTCACCTTGGCGCCCGGGATCAGGCTGAGCACGCCGTCGAGCATGCCGATGCCGGCGCGCAGGATAGGCACCACGGTGATTTTCTTGCCGGCAATTTTTTCAACTTGCACCTTGCCACACCAGCCGTCGATCTCGTAGGTTTCGAGTGGCAGGTCCTGGGTGGCTTCGTAGGTCAGGAGCGCGCCGACTTCCTGGGCGAGTTCGCGAAAATTCTTGGTGCTGATATCGGCACGGCGCATCAGGCCGAGCTTGTGGCGGATCAGCGGATGGCGGATCTCACGAGTGGGCATAGGGGGGCTCCGAAAGGCGGGCAAAAAAACCGCGCTAGATTAATCTATTCAGCCTGTGCTGTCGTCTGGTCATTCAGGACGTTAGTCCATAAATGCTTGATCTGTGACGAGCGGATGCGTACCTTTGCCCGCTTTTCCAAAATGCACCCCCCGGAGAGCGCCATGTCCGCCGATCTCGAGCATATCCGTCAAGTCATGCGTGAAGCTGACTGCCTGTACAACGAAGCCGAAGTCGAAGCGGCCATCGCCAACGTCGGCGAGCAGATCTGCAAAGACCTGCACGACAAGAACCCGGTGGTGTTCTGCGTGATGAACGGCGGCCTGATCTTCGCCGGCAAACTGCTCACTCACCTGCAGTTCCCGCTGGAAGCTTCGTACCTGCACGCCACCCGCTACCGTAACCAGACCAGCGGCGGTGAGCTGTTCTGGAAGGCCAAACCGGAAGTGTCGTTCATCGACCGTGACGTGCTGATCGTCGATGACATCCTCGACGAAGGCCACACCCTCAGCGCCATCATCGAGTTCTGCAAGCATGCCGGCGCACGCTCTGTGCACACTGCGGTACTGATCGACAAGGACCACGACCGCAAGGCCAGCCCGGACCTCAAGGCCAACTACGTGGGCCTGCCGTGCGTCGACCGCTACATCTTCGGCTACGGCATGGACTACAAAGGCTACTGGCGCAACGCGAACGGCATCTTCGCCGTCAAGGGGCTGTGACCATGCGCCAGCCTGCGTTCATCGACCAATCGCTGTTCGCCGGGCTGGCCGAAAAGGCTGCCGCCAACCCGCGCGGGCGGCAGCATCACACCTTCCATGAGATGGAAGAGCCTTGCCACCGCATGGCGGTGGGGCTGCAGCCGAGTACCTATATTCCGCCGCACCGCCACCTGAGCGACGACAAGGCTGAAGCCCTGATCGTGCTCAAGGGCCGCCTGGGCCTGCTGATCTTCGATGAGCAGGGCGTGGTAACCGCCAGGCGGGTGCTGCAGGCGGGCGGCGACTGCCTGGGCGTGGACCTGCCACCGGGCACCTACCATGGCCTGGTGGTGCTGGAGCCAGACAGCATGCTGTTCGAATGCAAGGCCGGGCCTTATCGGCCAGTGGGCGAGGGCGAGCATGCGCACTGGGCGCCGCGTGAAGGCGAAGAGGGTGTCGCCGAGTACCAGGCCTGGATGCGCGCGCAGTTCGATTGATAGTGCCTGCACACGGCATGCTAGAGTGCTCCTTCATACAAGGAGCCTCACATGCGTGCGATTCTTCCCCTCCTGCTGGCAGTCAGCCTGCCACTCGCCGCCGCACCGCTGCACAGTCAGTTCCTGCCACCTGACGACCTGTCTTTACGCCAGGAGGCGCCGACCGGCCAGCAATTGCTGCAAGTGACCGACTACTCTGTGGTGGTGGGTGCCCAGCGCCAGTCCGATCAGCAGCCGATCCCGATCACGTCTTCGTTGCAGGTGCGCCTGAAAGGCAAGCCGCTGAGCAAGGGCGCGACCATTGCCCAGGTGCTGCTGACGTTCGATGGTGAGGCGGCCAAGAGCCTGAAGAAACCCGTGTATGACGAAAAAAACCGCACTCTGAGCCTGAATTACCCGGTCAGCGACTATCGGGTGATCATGGACCTGCTGCGCAACGAAACGCTCTACGTGCAGTTTCTGACCTATGGCAACGGTCATATCTGGGCCGACCTGCACACCGGTACCGTACGTACGCGTTGAGGCACGCGGCCTGCGGGGGGTACACTGCCGGCCTTCGAAATTCCGTGATGGTCCAGTTGGAGTCGGCAATGCGTAAAGACAAGAAACAGGTAATCGGTGACGAAATCAGCGACGACTACATCAAGTCGTTTCTTCAGTTCGAGCCGGCCGATGGCGTGACCTCGCCGTCGCTGCACAAGCTGGTCAAGGCCTACCGTGGCCTGCGCGTCGATGACTTCGAGCGCTTTGTCGGCTTCTTCGTCGAAGCGGGCCTGGACCTGGATGGCAAGGACGAGCACGGCAAGACCTTCGTCGAGCAGATTGCCGACCAGCGCAATGCGCCGGAGTACATCGAGATCATCGATAACGCCCGCGGCTGATAACGGCCCAGGCACAAAAAAACGCCCCGAGGGGCGTTTTTTCGTTTCAGGCCGGCTTAAGCGTAATGCTTGGCTGCCGGGCTGCTTTCCACCAAGTCGAGCGCCACGTCGTTGTCGGCACTGATCTTGTGGTACAGAGCGGCATCGGTCGCCAGCGCCTTCTCGCGCGCCGGGAAGATTTCCTTGAGCTTGGCAGCCCAGGCACCTTTGGCCTGCTCGGGGAAGCAGCGCTCGATCAGTTCCAGCATGATCGACACGGTGACCGAAGCACCTGGCGATGCGCCGAGCAGTGCGGCCAGGCTGCCGTCCTGGGCCGAGACCAGCTCCGTACCAAACTGCAGCACGCCGCCTTTCTTCGGGTCTTTCTTGATGATCTGCACGCGCTGACCAGCCACTTCCAGGCGCCAGTCTTCGGCCTTGGCCTGCGGGTAGAAGCGACGCAGGGCCTCCAGGCGCTGCTCCATCGACTGCATCACTTCGCTGACCAGGTACTTGGTCAGGTCCATGTTGTCGCGGGCCACGGCCAGCATCGGGCCGATGTTGCCCATGCGTACCGACAGCGGCAGGTCCATCAGCGAACCGTGCTTGAGGAACTTGGTGGTGAAGCCAGCATACGGGCCGAACAGCAGCGAAGTCTTGCCGTCCACAACGCGGGTGTCCAGGTGCGGTACCGACATCGGCGGGGCGCCCACAGCGGCCTGGCTGTAGACCTTGGCCTGGTGCTGCTTGACGATTTCCGGGTTGTCGCAACGCAGCCACTGGCCGCTGACCGGGAAGCCGCCGAAGCCTTTGCTTTCCGGGATGCCCGACAGCTGGAGCAGCGGCAGGGCCGCGCCACCGGCGCCGAGGAAGACGAAGCGGGCGTCCACTTCACGGCTGCCGCCGCTGTTGACGTCCTTGATGCTCACGGTCCAGCCGCTGCCGTTACGGCGCAGGCCGACAACCTTCTTGCTGTACTTGACCTGTGCGTCCTGCGAGTCGCCCAGCAGCTTGAGCAGCTTGTTGGTCAGGGCGCCGAAGTTGACGTCGGTGCCTTTGGCCACGCGGGTAGCGGCGATGTGCTGGTCGGCTGGGCGGCCAGGCATCATCAGCGGCATCCAGTCGTTCATCACGGCCTTGTCTTCGGTGTATTCCATGTCGGCGAAGGCATGGTGCTGCTTGAGCAATTCGAAGCGCTTCTTGAGGAAGGAAATACCCTTGTCACCTTCGACGTAGCTCAGGTGCGGGACAGGGTTGATGAACGCACGTGCCGAGCCGAAGTTGCCCTTCTTGCTCAGGTAAGCCCAGAACTGGCGCGAAACCTCGAACTGGGTGTTGATGTGCACGGCCTTCTTGATGTCGATACTGCCATCGGCGGCCTGGGGCGTGTAGTTAAGCTCGCACAGACCGGCGTGGCCGGTGCCTGCGTTGTTCCAGGGGTTGGAGCTTTCCGCGGCTCCGGAGTCCATCGCCTCGACGACCTCAAGCTTCAGGGTCGGGTCGAGCTCCTTGAGCAGTACGGCCAGGGTGGCACTCATGATGCCCGCGCCTACCAGTACCACATCAACCGATTCGTTCTGCGCCATTTAACGCGTCTCCACAATCTACAGCTACCTAATTGACAGCATAGGACCTGGGTTCGCCAGGGTCGCCATGTCCGACTTTTCGCAGTTCTTGCAACTTCCGCGGACACCGCCAATCAGTCTTCGGGTTCGGGTATTGAACGCCGTTTGCCACAGGTGCGGCAATTCGACTTATGGTCAAGGTGTCGTGCGTGCGTTATGGAACGGTTCAGACACTCATACGGGATGAGCGCATTTGCCGCCTGTTCAGGGCTGTTCGGGACACATCTGCCGCTTTTGCACATGCCAGACTGTTCATTTGCTCGCCACACTCTTGTGAAGTTGTGAAAACCGTTTTTTCACGCTCTTTTGGAGACGTGAACCTCAAAGGGGGACTGCGCGATGGCAACCCGCAGGTTCATGCAGTGTGAAGGGCCGGAAAAGCAGGCACGACAGCCGATGCAAGACCTGAGTGGAAGGCTCTCTGTGGGCGAAGCGGTGAAGTTGCCGGGGTCAATCGGCGAGTGCGGGGCCCGATCAGGAGACGTCCTTATAATCGGGGGGAGATTATAGCGATGTCGCGGGCAGAAATGTCGCCATTCGTGGTTTTTATTGCAGCGTTTGTCAGGCCGCGAGGATGCGCTGGTGCCAGCGGCGGCTTGCGCGGGCGCAAACCCGGGCGTCGGCAGGCAGTTCGTGGCCCAGCCAGGCCAACCGGATTTCACCAATCCGGACCCAGTCGCTGCCGCTGGGTGCCTGGCCGCATTGCTTGAAGGCCACGCATTTGCCGTGGGCATCGAGGCGGGCATAGGCATTGTGGCGCGGGCGTTGGAAGAGCAGCGTCCAGAGCGAGGCCATGACGGGGAGTCCTTTGCGTGAGGGCTTGGCGCAAGGATAAGGGCGAGGCCATGAAACGATTGTGACAAGCGGGCCGGACCGATGACTGGTCGATGCGTGCCTAGGTATACTGTGCGCCTTAGCCGCATTTTCTGGAGAAACGCGCATGTTGCAACGTCTGTTGTTCGGTTTGATCGCCGTGGCCAGCCTCAGCCTGGTCGGTTGTGCCCACAGCCCGCAACAACTCAACCCGCAACCCACGCTCAAGGCCCAGCTCACGCCGGTCGGCCATGGCCAGCCGGTGGTGGTCCGGGTGGTTGACGGCCGGGCTTCGCAGTCCCTGGGTACCCGTGGTGGCATGTACCCTGAAACCAGCACCATCAGCGTCAGCGGTAATGACGTGGTGCCCAAGCTGCAAGCCCAGGCCGAAGCGGCCGTGCGCCTGCTCGGTTTTACCCCGACGCCAAATGCCTATAACGCACCGCAGCTGACCGTGACCCTGGCCGAGCTGAAATACCAGTCGCCCAAAGACAACCTGTACGTGACCGAAGCCACCATCGGCGCCACTTTCCGTGCCGACGTGCGCAACGGCGGCCGCAGCTACAGCGGCCGTTACGGTGCTTCGCTGGACCAGCGTTTCGGCATGGCGCCGAACCAGGACACCAACACCCAGCTGGTGGGCGATGTGCTGAGCGATGCGCTGACCCGTATGTTCAAAGACCCGACCATCGGGCAGGTGTTGGGGCAGTAAGCCTTCGGCAATAAAAGAAAACCCGCTGCCTGGGTGCCCGGCAGCGGGTTTTTTTGTCTGTGCAGGTTCAAGCCGCTTCTATGTGGAAATCCAGCAGGCTGAAGCCGGTTCCGGCATCCACTTCGGGCAAGTCTTCGTGCACGTGCCCGCCTAGCGCACAGTAGACGAGCCATTGGCGGTCCTGCACGTTGATGGCAAAACCATCGATCAGCGCCTGTTGTTCATCGCTCTGGGCGACGAGGTAAAGGCGGTCCTGGTTTTCGGCGTGCAACATGAACAAGCTCCGGGTCATGAAAGGCCGATAGGGTGGCCTGTTCTGATGACGAGCTAATGACAGATGAAATTTAATGACACTTTGTCGCCCACGCAGGGTACCGGGGTGCAACTTGGGTAAAATGCGGGCCTTTGTTGCTGCTCACACCGAGGTCGCCTGATGTCCTTGCAAGTGCTCTGGGGGTTTCTGTCCGCCCACCCCGCCAAGTGGATCAACCTGCTGGCGCTGCTGCTGACCTGTCCGGGTGGGTTGCTGCTGCACAGTGCGCGGCGGCGTGATGCCGAGACCCGTGAATACATGGCGGTGGATGAGGGGATTGTGGACGCGTTCGACCTGCGGGTGCCGAAGTACTTCTATATCCTCGGTTTCTCGTGCCTGGCGATGGCGTTGTTGCTGTCCTGGTTCAGTACCTGGGTCTGATAGCCATTGGGGCCGCAAAGCAGCCCCCAGCAATCTATCAGGCGACCGGCGCTTGTTGCCTGACCTGGTACTGGTTACGCACCGGTGTCGCATACTGCACCACCAGGTATGGCCGTTGCTCTTCAGGGCAGGCATCCAGCCGGCGCTGCCATTCTTCCTTGGCCTTGGCCAGCTCATCAGCCGGGAACACTTTTTCGGCGCTTGGCACCTGCAGCGCTTCATCTTTGGCGTCCCACATCGCATATGCCAGGTAATGCACCGGGAATAGCCGGTAACCACCCAGGATCTGCCGGTCGATTTCCGCCGCCAGCTGCTTGGTGTCCTCGTGGTATTCGGTCACCGGTGGGGCGAAGTTGATGTGCACCCGGCCCTTGTAGCCGGTAATGCCCTTGGCGATGCTGTTGTCATCCTCGCCCGGCGCCTTCTTGTAGGTGCCGGTGGTGGCGCGGATGTAAAGCTCGCGGGCCTTGGCCTGGTCGCACGGGTCGTATTCGTAGCTGATCGACACGGGCGTCAGGTTAAGGCTCTGGATCACCGCGCCGAACGGCTCGTCCTTGCGGCTCATGTGGAACATCTTGAGGATCGCCGAGTCGGTGCGGTCGTCACCGTCCTTGGCCCGCCCTTCGGCCTGGGCGATCCAGATCGAGGTGGCATCGTTGCGGATCGAGTGGTTGATGTAGGCCGAGAGCAACTGGTAAGCCGCCAGCTTCTCGCGGCGGCCGCTGATCGAACGGTGCACGATGAAGCTTTTGTTCAGGCGCATCATGTCGCTGACAAAGGGCTTTTGCAGCAGGTTGTCACCAATGGCGATGCGCGGCGTGGGCAGGCCGGCGTGGTACACCGCATAGTTGACGAAGGCGGGGTCCATGACGATGTCACGGTGGTTGGCCAGGAACAGGTAGGCAGTGCCGGCCTTGAGCTGCTCCACGCCCGAATAGGTGACGCCGTCGGTAGCACGGTCGATAGTCTGGTCGACGTAGTACTCGACTTTGTCCTGCAAGGTGGACACGCAGGTAACGCCGGCGAATTCCTTGCGCAGGCGGCGGGCAATCAGCGGTTTGAGCAACCAGCCGAGAGCACCGGCCGCACGCGGGAAGCGGAAGTGGGTGAGGATATCGAGGAATGCCGGGTCGCTGAGCAGGCGTGCCAGAACGGCAGGGACCTCAGCGTCGTCGTACGGTCGGATGGCATCGAATTCGCCCATCATGCTCTCTTGTTGGAAACGGCTAGGGTAATAAGGTAGGGGCGGGCTCCGAAAAACGGCTCGGACACACACTGGCCCTGTAAATAGACCGGCAATTATACGCATAAGTCACCCCGGAGGCCGCGATGCTGGAAACTGCGATCTACGATTGCCCTTATTGTGGCGAAGAAGTCGAAACCACGGTGGACCTGTCCGGCGGCGATCAGGAGTACATCGAGGACTGCCAGGTATGCTGCAAGCCTATCCGCTTCGTGCTGCAGGTTCATGGCGAGGAGTGGATGCTGGATGTCTTCGGTGAGAACGACTGATGCGGCGGATCTATGAACCGGAAAACCTGCTCGAAGCCGAAATGCTGATCGGGATGCTGGCCAGTGAGGGTGTCGACGTGCAACTGGTGGGCCGTGACCTAATGGGCGGCGTGGGCGAGTTGCCGATGCAAGGCTTGCTGGGGCTTGCGGTAGCGGATGAGCAGGCCGAGTACGCACGGCAACTGATCGATGCGTACAATGATGCCCAGCCACTGGTTGGCGACGAACCGGAGAGTTTCCCCGGTACCTTGATCTGCTAGGTTCTGAATTCGCCCATGTGTGGACGTTACGCCCTGTTTCGCTGGCCCCAGGCGCTGGCCAGCCTGCCTGGTTTTCCTGAAGGCCAGCCGGCCCAATGGAACATTGCTCCCGGTGCCACGGTGCTGATCCAGCGCCAGCTCGACGGCCAGCTGCAACTGGCCAAGGCGCGCTGGGGGCTGACCCCGGCCTGGCTTACCGACCTGTCCCGCACCCCCGCCCATGCCCGCGCCGAAACGCTGGCCGAGCAACCCATGTTTCGCGAGGCGTTTCGCCAGCGCCGCTGCCTGATGCCGGCCAACGGCTTTTACGAGTGGCGTGGCAGCGTGCGTAAACGCCCGTACTGGTTGACCCCGGGGGAGGGTTCGTCGCTGTACTTTGCGGCGGTGTGGGAGGCCTATCCCGTGCAGGATCAGGTGTGGCTTAGCTGTGCGGTGGTGACCCAGGCGGCCATGAACCAGCGTCGACCGCTGATACTGGATGAGGCGGGGCAGGCGGCCTGGCTCGACCCGGATACGCCGGTTACCCGCTTGCACGAGTTGTTGGCCAGCCCTGCGGCACAGCTGCGCGAGCGGGCCCTGGCCAATTTCGTCAATGACCCGAAGCTGGATGCGCCGGAGTGCCTGACCCCAGCCTGATGCGCTGGTCGATAAAATCTTCCCTGCGGCTATGGCAGCCACAGGCGAGTCGGCCTAGGATACGCCGCATGTGGATAGGGAGTGTTTTCATGCGTAAGTCTTTTGTTGTCAGCCTGTTGAGTGCTGGCATCCTGCTGGCCGGCTGCCAGGCGGTGAACACCACCAGCGGCGGTGCTGTCGGCGTACAGCGCCAGCAGTACATGTTCAGCATGCTTTCGACCGATGAGGTCAACCAGATGTACGCCCAGTCGTACCAGCAGACCTTGGGCGAAGCATCGAGCAAGGGTGTGCTCGACAAGTCCAGCGCCGATGCCAAACGCGTGCAGGTCATCGCCAACCGCCTAATTGCCCAGGCGCCCAAGTTCCGCCCGGATGCCGCGCAGTGGAACTGGGAAGTCAACGTGATCAAGAGCGACGAGCTGAATGCCAACTGCGGCCCAGGCGGCAAGATCATTGTCTACACCGGGCTGATCGATCAGCTCAAGCTCACCGATGCTGAAATTGCCGCCGTGGTGGGGCATGAAATTGCCCACGCCCTGCGTGAGCACAGCCGTGAGGCGATGTCCAAGGCCTATGGCGTGCAAATGGCCCGCCAGGGTGCCGGTGCCCTCCTGGGCCTGGGCGAGGGCACCATGGCCATGGCCGATGCCGTGGTGAACTACTCCATGACCCTGCCCAACAGCCGGGCCAACGAGAACGAAGCCGACCTGATCGGCCTGGAACTGTCGGCCCGTGCGGGTTATGACCCGAATGCCGCGATCACCTTGTGGAACAAGATGAGCAAGGCTTCCGAAGGCGCACCGCCAGAGTTCATGAGCACTCACCCGGCTTCTGAAAGCCGTATCGCTTCGTTGCAGGCAGCGATTCCGAAAGTGATGCCGTTGTATCAGGCAGCGGCCAAGCAGTAAGGCTGCAAGGGGCCGCAGAGCGGCCTCTTCAGCATTTAGCCGATCCAGCCGCTGGCCTTCATCGCCGAATAGACGGCCACGATCGCCAGCACGAAGAACGCCGTGGCCGCCAGGCGACGAATCAGCGTCAGTGGCAGCTTGTCTGCCGCGAAGTTACCCGCCAGAACCACCGGCACGTTGGCAATCAGCATGCCCAGCGTGGTACCGATAATGACCATGATCAGGTGCGGATACTGCGCAGCCAGCATCACGGTTGCAACCTGGGTCTTGTCACCGATTTCGGCCAGGAAGAACGCGATCAGCGTGGTCAGGAACGGCCCGAAGCGACGTGCCGGGTTTTCCTCGTCATCCATCTTGTCCGGTACCAGTGTCCACAGCGCGGTGGCGGTAAAGCTCGCGGCCAGGATCCAGTGCAGGGCCGAGTCGCTGAAGAAACTGCCAAACCAGGCGCCCACGGCACCGGCCGCCGCATGGTTGGCCAGGGTGGCGGCGATGATGCCGGCGATGATTGGCCAAGGCTTGCGGAAGCGGGCAGCAAGAATGAGAGCGAGCAGTTGCGTCTTGTCGCCGATTTCGGCCAAGGCAACGATAGCGGTGGGGACCAACAGAGATTCCAGCATCAGGATTCCTACGGGGGCGGGTCGACACGGCTATGACACGTACAGCCTCCCCGCCCCGGGTAAGGTGTGCGTGTCATAGGTCTTGTCAAACCCTGGATCCGTCTACGCGGATCTCTCCATGCAGGCTGGCATGGTGGGTCGCACGCGCCATGGTCTGTGGACCAAGTATGTTGACGCGTACCGGGCGAGCAGTGCGCTCGCGGGAGACTACTCCCCTAGGACGGTGCGGATTCTGCCTAGGCAAAACGCTTTCGGCAAGTGCTGTTTTTTATCCGTGGGTTGCGCGGTAGATACGGAAGCCGTCGGCCTCGTCGCGTACCTGGCAGTTGCCCAGTGCCCCTTCGATCAGCGGTTGGTAGCGCAGGAAGCTGTTGGCGACCAAGCGCATTTCCCCACCTTTTCGCAGATGAACGGCAGATTTTTTTAGCAAGTTCTCCGAGGCCTGGTAATTGGTGTGCACCCCGGTATGGAACGGCGGGTTGCTCAGAATCAGGCTCAGATCGGCAGGTGCCGCATCAATGCCATCACCGCTGATCACCTCACCCTCCAGGCCGTTGGCAGCCAGCGTCAGGCGACTGGCTTCTACCGCGAAGGCGTCCACATCCAGCAGCGTTACCCGGCTTTGTGGATAACGGCGCTTGACCGTGGCGCCCAATATCCCTGCGCCGCAGCCGAAGTCCAGCACATGGCCGACTGGCAGACCGTCGAGGTGCTTGAGCAGCAGGGCAGTACCGCGGTCGAGGCGGCCGTGGCTGAATACGCCCGGCAGGCTGACCACCTGCAAAGGGCCGTCTTCCAGCGCCAGCTCGAAGTGCTCGGCCAGGCTTGCCAGTGGCTTGGCCTCGGGTGCCTGCTCGATGGTCACTTGCCATAGCTGGCAGTGGCGGGCGCTGTCCAGCTTACGCGGTTTGCCAAAGGCCTGTAGCTGCTTGGCCGCGCCTTCGATGCCGCCGCGTTTTTCGCCGACCAAGTACAGCTCACGACCGGCCAGGCGCGATGCCAGGGCATTCAGCAGGTAGGCCGCCAGCTCACGGGACTTGGGCAGGAACAGCACGGCGCTGTCGAATGCCATTTCAGGCGGCTCGACCCCGAAATGGCTGCGGCCGGCGAAGCGGCTGTCGAGCATGGCCTGATCGCCGGCGTGCCAAGTCCAGGCCTTGGCCTGAGGCAATTGGGCGAGCAGGCCGTCGGCGGGGGCGCCAGCGATCAGCAGCGGCCCCTGGAACAGCTCTGCCTGGCGGAGCAACACTTCACTGCGCGGGTCCATGGACGACGCCTCCTGGAAAAAGTGGCGCAGTGTAGCAGAGGCGGGCGCCGGGCTCAGCTGACCACGCGGCGTGGCTGCCCGGCGAAGAAGGCCTGGGCGTTCTCGCTGAGCTGGCCGACGATACGCTGGCGCGACTCTACCGCACCCCAGGCGCTGTGCGGGGTGATGATCAGGCGCGGGATGCCCGGTTCGAGCAGCGGATTGCCGTTGACCGGCGGCTCCACACTCAACACATCGGTGGCCGCGCCGCCCAAGTGGCCTTGGCGCAGGGCGTCGGCCAACGCCTGTTCGTCGATCAGGCCGCCACGGGCAGTGTTGACCACCAGCGCACTGGGCTTGAGCAGGGCCAGTTCGCGGGCACCGAGCATATGCCGGGTGTGCTCGTTCAGTGGGCAATGCAGCGTCAAGGCGTCCACTTGCGGCAGTAGTTCGTCCAGTGGCAGCCGGTCGTCACGTTCCGGGCGGCCGGGAATCTGCCCGCTCAGTACCCGCATGCCAAAGGCCTCGGCCAGCCGCGCCACCGCGCCGCCGAGCTCGCCGTGACCGAGCAGGCCGAGGGTTTTGCCCTCCAGCTCGATGATGGGGAAGTCCAGCAGGCAGAATTGGCTGGCCTTGGCCCATTGGCCGTCGGCTACTGCCTGGTTGTAGTCGCACAGTCGGGTGGCCAGGGCCAGCAGCAGGGCGAGGGTGTGCTGTGCGACGGACGGTGTGCCGTAACCCTGGCAGTTGCAGACGGTGATGCCTTGGGCGCGCGCCGCTGCCAGGTCGACATTGTTGGTGCCGGTGGCGGCCACAAGGATCAGCTTCAGTTGCGGGTTTGCGGCCAGGGTCGCAGCGTCGAGCATTACCTTGTTGCTGACCACCGCCACCGCGCCTTGCAGGCGCTCTGCCACTTGGTCGGGACGGGTGGCGGCGAACAGCTCGAATTCATCGAACTGCTGCTTCAGGGGCGAAAGGTCGAGGTCGCCAAGGTCCAGGGAGTGGTGATCAAGAAACACGGCGCGACGCGGGCTGGGCATGGGGGGCTCCGGTGGCTGGGCGGGATATTGGTGTTATGGCCATTCGCGGGCACGCCCGCGTCTACAGGCGCAGTGTCTAGCCCGGGGTTACCGCCCGTCAACGCCTGCCACTCATACCTTTGGCTCGCAAATCATTCCTTCGGCTGATTTAGCCGTCACATTGCGGCACTACAGTAGTTGTCAGACTTGTCCGGCTCGCTTTTCAGAAAAGGGATACCCATGTTGCAGACCCGCATCATCAAGCCCGCCGAGGGCGCCTACGCCTACCCACTGCTGATCAAGCGCCTGCTGATGTCTGGCAGCCGCTATGAAAAGACCCGTGAAATCGTCTATCGCGACCAGTTGCGGCTGACGTATCCACAGCTCAACGAACGTATCGCACGCCTGGCCAATGTGCTGACCGAGGCCGGAGTAAAGGCCGGTGACACCGTGGCGGTGATGGACTGGGACAGCCACCGCTACCTGGAATGCATGTTCGCCATCCCGATGATCGGCGCCGTGGTGCACACCATCAACGTGCGCCTGTCGCCCGAGCAGATCCTCTACACCATGAACCACGCCGAAGACCGCGTGGTGCTGGTCAACAGCGATTTCGTCGGCCTCTACCAGGGTATTGCCGGGCAGCTGACCACCGTCGACAAGACCCTGCTGCTGACCGATGGCCCGGACAAGACCGCCGAGCTACCCAACCTGGTGGGCGAATACGAGCAATTGCTGGCCGCTGCCAGCCCGCACTACGATTTCCCCGACTTCGACGAAAATTCGGTGGCCACCACCTTCTACACCACCGGCACCACCGGCAACCCCAAGGGCGTGTATTTCACCCACCGGCAACTGGTGCTGCATACGCTGGCCGAGGCTTCGGTCACCGGCAGTATCGACAGCGTGCGCCTGCTGGGCAGCAACGACGTGTACATGCCCATTACCCCGATGTTCCATGTGCATGCCTGGGGCATTCCCTACGCCGCCACCATGCTCGGTATGAAGCAGGTGTACCCCGGGCGCTACGAGCCAGACATGCTGGTCAAGCTGTGGCGCGAGGAGAAGGTCACCTTCTCTCATTGCGTACCGACCATTCTGCAGATGCTGCTCAACTGCCCGACCTCGCAGGGCCAGGACTTCGGCGGCTGGAAGATCATCATCGGCGGCAGCGCGCTCAACCGTTCGCTCTACCAGGCAGCCCTGGCCCGGGGTATCCAGCTAACCGCAGCGTACGGCATGTCCGAGACCTGCCCGCTGATATCCGCCGCGCACCTTAACGACGAGTTGCAGGCTGGCAGTGAAGACGAGCGCATCACCTACCGCATCAAGGCCGGCGTGCCCGTGCCACTGGTCGAAGCGGCGATTGTCGATGGCGACGGCAACTTCCTTCCTTCCGATGGCGAGACCCAGGGCGAGTTGGTGCTGCGTGCGCCGTGGCTGACCATGGGGTATTTCAAGGAGCCGGAAAAGAGCGAGGAGCTGTGGCAGGGCGGCTGGCTCCACACCGGTGACGTCGCCACCCTCGACGGCATGGGCTACATCGACATCCGTGACCGTATCAAGGATGTGATCAAGACCGGTGGCGAGTGGATTTCCTCGCTCGATCTGGAAGACCTGATCAGCCGCCACCCGGCTGTACGTGAAGTGGCGGTGGTCGGGGTGGCCGACCCGCAGTGGGGCGAGCGGCCGTTTGCCCTGCTGGTGGTGCGCGACGGCCAGGCCATCGATGCCAAGGCGCTCAAGGAACACCTCAAGCCGTTCGTCGAGCAAGGGCACATCAACAAGTGGGCGATCCCTAGCCAGATCGCCGTTGTTACTGAAGTTCCCAAGACCAGTGTCGGCAAGCTCGACAAGAAACGCATCCGCCAGGACATCGTCCAGTGGCAAGCCAGCAACAGCGCTTTCCTGTCCACGCTGTAACCGCCGTGCGGGTCGCGAACGCCAGAACGCGACCCGCACGCTAGAGGCCTTCACGCCTTGCCAAACGGCTGAAATGCGCCATCCTTTAGCACTGCCAGCCCGCAACCGGGACAACAATGCAGCGAGTTGGCGGCATGGAGCGCAAATCACACTTTAGAGGGATCAAGCGCCTGTGCCTTGCTGGCTATAGTCGGGGCCAGGGGATTTTCAGGAATGGGGGAGGGCGACACGCGCAAGCCGTGTCGTCGCAGGTGCAAACCTGCAAACCGGTCGCTCGGGCCGTTCTTGAAAGGACTCACTGCCATAACAAAAAAGTACATGGAGTAGCGTCGATGAAATCTGCAAACCTGTTCTGGCGCCGGGCCAAGTTGCCCTTGGCCGTCAGCCTTGCTTCCACGCTCGCAAGTCCTGCTTTCGCTGTCAGCTTCAACATTGGTGAAATCGAAGGCCAGTTCGACTCCTCGCTCTCCATCGGCGCCAGCTGGTCGACGGCCAACCCCAACAAGAACCTGATCGGTGTCAACAACGGCGGCAAGGGCCTGTCGCAGACCTCCGACGATGGCCACCTGAACTTCAAGAAGGGCGAAACCTTCTCGAAGATCTTCAAGGGCATCCATGACCTGGAGCTCAAGTACGGCGATACCGGTGTGTTCGTGCGCGGCAAGTACTGGTACGACTTCGAACTGAAGGACGAAAGCCGTGAGTTCAAGGACATCAGCGACTCCAACCGCAAGGAGGGCGCCAAGTCGTCTGGCGCCGAACTGCTCGATGCCTTTGTCTACCACAACTACTCCATCGGCGATCAGCCAGGCTCGGTGCGCCTGGGCAAGCAGGTGGTGAGCTGGGGTGAAAGTACCTTCATCGGCGGCGGTATCAACTCGATCAACCCCATCGACGTATCGGCATTTCGCCGTCCGGGGGCCGAAATCAAGGAAGGCCTGATTCCGGTCAACATGTTCTATGTGTCGCAAAGCCTGACCGACAACCTGTCGGCCGAGGCCTTCTACCAGATCGAATGGGACCAGACGGTTGTCGACAACTGCGGCACCTTCTTCTCGCAGCCGGACATCATTGCCGACGGCTGTACCGACAACCTGCGTGTGCTGAGCAGTAGCCGAACCCTCAACGCACTGCCCGCAATCGCCAGGGGCGTGCTTGCCGCCAACAATGTCAACTACAACGAAGAGGGGGTGCTGGTAAGGCGTGGTGCTGATCGTGATGCCCGCGACAGTGGCCAGTTCGGTGTGGCTTTCCGCTATATGTTCGAGCCGCTGGATACCGAGTTTGGTGCGTACTTCATGAACTACCACAGTCGCGCGCCGATCTTCAGTGCGACCGGTGCTTCCCCGGCCGCATTCGCGTTTGCCAACAGCCTCACGCCGACAGCGCTTTCGGGGCTTCGCCCCTTGCTCATTGCGGGGAACTCTCAGTACTTCGTCGAGTATCCTGAGGATATTCGCCTGTACGGCTTGAGCTTCTCCACAACTCTGCCAACCGGTACTGCCTGGAGTGGTGAACTTAGCTACCGCCCCAATGCGCCGGTGCAGCTGAACTCTACCGATATCCTCTTTGCTGGCGTTACGCCCCTGACTGGTTTCGGCAATGCCTCCGTGCTTCAAGGTACGCCGGGGCAGGACCTGCATGGTTACAAGCGCAAGGAGATCACGCAGTTCCAGACTACCTTTACCCACTTCTTCGACCAGGTCATGGGCGCCAGCCGGCTCACCGTGGTGGGCGAAGTTGGTGTTACCCATGTAGGCGGCTTGGAGAGCACCAGCAAGGCACGCTATGGTCGTGACCCGGTCTACGGTCCTGGCGAACTGCCCGGTGGCATGTGTACGGTGCTCAACGGCTCCACTATCAATGGCTCCGGCCTGGGAAGCTCTACCGCCAACCTGTCGCGCAACTGCAACAGCGATGGTTTCACCACCAGCACCTCCTGGGGCTACCGCGCCCGCGCTATCTGGGACTACAACGACGTATTCGCCGGGGTCAACCTCAAGCCGAGCGTGGCCTGGTCCCATGATGTCTCCGGCTACTCGCCAGGCCCTGGCGGTAACTTCGAGGAGGGCCGCAAGGCGGTCAGCCTGGGCCTGGACGCCGAGTACCAGAACACCTACACGGCGAGCCTGTCGTACACCAACTTCTTTGACGGCAAGTACACCACCGTGGATGACCGCGACTTCGTCGCCCTCAGCTTCGGCGTGAACTTCTAAGCACACAGATCCAGGACGACACGACATGAACAAGACCAAAAGTCTGCTGCAAGCCGGTGTACTGGGCCTGTCCCTGCTGGCGACCAGCGTGATGGCTGCGGTATCCGCCGACGAGGCGGCCAAGCTGGGCAGTACCCTGACCCCGATGGGCGCCGAAAAGGCCGGTAACGCCGATGGCTCGATCGGCCCTTGGGAGCCGTTGTCCAAGAGCGCAGGCAGTGTCGACGGCAAGGGCTTCCTGTCCGATCCATATGGCAGCGAGAAGCCGCTGTTCACCATCACCGCGCAGAACGCCGAGCAGTACAAAGACAAGCTTTCGCCAGGCCAACTGGCCATGCTCAAGCGCTACCCGGACACCTTCAAGATCCCAGTATTCAAAACCCATCGCGGCTCGACCGTCCCGGCTGATGTGTTTGCGGCCATCAAGGAAAACGCCACCAAGACCACTTTGGTGGAAGGCGGCAACGGCCTGAACAACTTCCGCACGGCCGTGCCGTTCCCGATTCCCCAAAGCGGCCTGGAGGTGATCTGGAACCACATTACCCGCTACCGCGGTGGCAGCGTCAGCCGCCTGGTGACCCAGGCCACGCCACAGCAGAACGGCTCGTTCAACCCGGTGTACTTCTCCGACCAGTTCGTCTTCCGCGACAAGATGAAGGATTACGACCCGAACAACCCGGGCAACATCCTGTTCTACTTCAAGCAGGAAGTGACCGCTCCTGCGCGCCTGGCCGGTACCGTGCTGCTGGTGCACGAAACCCTCGATCAGGTGAAGGAACCGCGTAAGGCGTGGATCTACAACGCCGGCCAGCGCCGTGTGCGCCAGGCGCCGCAGGTGTCGTATGACGGCCCGGGTACCGCTGCCGATGGCTTGCGTACCTCCGACAACCTGGACATGTTCAACGGTGCGCCAGACCGCTACGACTGGAAGCTGGAAGGCAAGAAAGAGCTGTACATCGCCTCCAACGCCTTCAAGCTGGACGACCCCAAGCTGAAGTACACCGATATCATCAAGGCCGGGCACATCAACCAGGACCTTGCCCGCTACGAGCTGCGCCGCGTGTGGCATGTGGTCGCGACCCTGAAGCCAGGCCAGCGCCACATCTATGCCAAGCGTGACTTCTACATCGACGAAGACACCTGGCAGGCTGCGGTGATCGACCAGTACGACGGTCGCAACCAGTTGTGGCGCGTTTCCGAAGCTCATTCCCAGCCGTATTACAACAATGAGGTACCGTGGTACACCCTGGAGACCATCTACGACCTGCAATCGGGGCGCTACCTGGCCCTAGGCATGAAGAACGAAGAAAAGCGTGCCTACGACTTTGGCTTCAGTGCCAGCAAGGCTGACTTCCAGCCAGCAGCGCTGCGGCAGTCGGGTATTCGGTAACCTGAAAGACTCCGTGTGATCCCCAGAACGCCCCGGCTTGCCGGGGCGTTTCCATTTCATGCCCCGGCCTCTTCGCGGGCACGCCCGCTCCCACAGGATTGCGCCGTAGCCGAAACCAGCACAAGATTTGTGGGAGCGGGCGTGCCCGCGAAGAGGCCCGAACAGGCAATAAATCTGCTGAATACCCACCCAAACCCCCGCCCCAGCACTTGTCCATCAGCCTTGTCGCTTTTTGTCGCAGTCTTTCCCGGGGCAAATGCGCCCATCATCTTCAAATGCGCTGCGTTACCGGCTAGTCTCGCAAGCATCCATATCGCCGTAATCTTCCAACCAGAACGAGCCGGCCATGACAGACCTGTCCCGTACGCATGGATTCGCCAGTCAGGCCCTGGGCCTGCTGGACGGGCGTTTCTTTCGGCCCCCCCTGCCGGAGGGGCATGTGCCGCGTCCGCGCCTGTGCCAGCGTCTGTACACCGGCCTCGGCGGTCGCCTGCTGCTGGTCAACGCCCCGGCGGGTTTCGGCAAAAGCTCCCTGGCCATCGAGTTTTGCGAGGCACTGCCCGAACACTGGCGCAGCCTATGGCTTGGGCTGAGCCAGCGAGATGCAGACCCAGGCCGCTTCCTTGAGCGCCTGCTCGAAGGGCTGCAGCAATACTGCCCGGCCTTGGGTGGCCAGGCCATGGGCTTGCTGAAAATGCGCCAGCGCCATCAGCCGTTCGCCTTCGAAGAGTGGCTTGACGGCCTGCTCGACGAGCTGGCGTTGTACCTGCAAGCGGATACACCTTTGCTGCTTGTACTGGATGATTATCACCTGGCCCAAGGGCCTGTACTTGACCGTTGCCTGCAGTTCTTCCTCAACCACCTGCCGGCCGGCCTGGTGCTGCTGGTTACCAGTCGCCAGCGCCCGGACTGGCACCTGGCGCGCCTGCGGCTGTCGCGTCAGCTTGTCGAGCTGAACGAACAGGATTTGCGCCTTACCGCCGAAGAGTCGCTGGCGGTAATCGGTCGCCAGCCCACGGGCTTGCGTGGCCAGGCCCTGGACAACCTTATCCAGCGCAGTGATGGCTGGGTGGCCGGGTTGCGTTTCTGGCAACTGGCGGCCAGCGACAGCGCCGACGAGCAGGCCTTGCCCCAGGCGCTGCATGGTGGCGAAGGGCTGATTCGCGACTACCTGCTCGAAGAAGTCATCGATATGCTGCCCGCCGATGTGCAGGCTTTCCTGTACGAAACCGCGTGCCAGGAGCGCTTCTGCGCCCAACTTTGCGATGCTGTGCGGGGCCGCCACGACAGCGCCGAGATCCTGCGTTTCCTGCAGGCGCACCAGGTGTTTCTGGTGCCGCTGGACGAGCACGGCCACTGGTTCCGTTATCACCACTTGTTCTCCGACTTGCTGCGCAGTCGCCAGGCCAACGAACCGCTGGCCGGCTTGCACTTGCGGGCGAGCCGTTGGTTCGAAGCCCAGGGCCTGCTGGACGAGGCGGTGGAGCAAGCCTTGCGTGCCGGCCACCTTGATGTGGCCGCCGACCTGGTGCAGAGCCTGTCCGAGGAGCAACTGCTGGCCGAACAGAACGTCGGCATGTTGCTGCGCTGGAAGATGGACTTGCCCGACAGCCTGTTGATCAGCACGCCAAGGCTGATCGTGCTGTACAGCTGGGCGTTGGGCCTGGCTTGCCAACTGGACGCGGCCGAGGAGCTTGCCGGCTACCTCAGCCGCTTCCTGCCCGCACCTTCGGCGACCGCGCAAAAGTCGATGCTGGCCCAGTGGCTGGCGCTGAGTGGGGTGATTGCCCGAGGCCGTGGTGACCGCGAGCGCACGTTGGCCTATTGCAGCGAAGCGCTGCAGAGCCTGCCAAGCAAGCGCTATGGCCAGCGCCTGGTGTGCCTCTCGATGCTGTCCAACCTGGCCATCGCCGATGGTGATTTCTGGCGGGCCCGCGGCTGGAACCGGGAAGCCCTGGAGCTGGCCCAGCGAGTCGGCAACCCGTTGTTCGAGGCGTTGGCCCATTACGACCGGGCGCGTGTACTGCACGCCCGTGGCGAAGTATTGCGGGCGCTGTACGAAGTGCGCCAAGGGCTGCAACGCCTGCAAGGGCTTTCGGCACAGCGGCTGTATGCCGTGCGCGCACGCCTGACGCTTTACGAAGGCTATCTGTTGGTTTCGCGCCTGCAGCCTGCCCAGGGCCGTGCGCGGTTGCGCGCGGGGCTGGGCGAGGCACGGGCCTGCCGGGATATCAGTGTGCTCATCGGCCATTGCGTGATCGCCACGCTCGATGGGCGGGAAGGGCACTTTGCCGAGGCCTTTGCCGAACTGGCCGAGGCTGAGCGCCTGATGCATATCTGGGACGTGCCCCCGGTTTACTACCTGGCCATGATTACCCTGGTCAAATGCGAACTCTGGCTGGCCCAGGGGCGCACCGACCTGGCCGAGTCGTGGCTGCTGCGCCTGGGCCAGACCTACGGCGGTGAGCAGCCAGCGGCAGCACCGGAGTTCCACCCACTGCTGCCGTTGCACATTGCGCTGCAGCAGGCGCTGCTCGAGCGTATCCAGTTACGTGGCGACGACGCCGTGCAACGCCTGGCCAGCCTGGTCGAGCGCGGGCAGGCCAGTGGCGGCATGATGCTCACCGTCAGCGCCCTGTGCCAATGGCTCTCCCTGCTGATGGACGAAGGCCGCGAAGGGCAGGCCGCGCAGTTGCTGCCAGGCTTGCTTGAGGCCGCCCGTGGCGGCGTGCTGCAACCGTTCCAGCCACTGCTGGAAAAACACCCGCAATGGCTTCACGAGCAACTGCAGGCAGGTGCCGCGTGCCCGGTTCAGGCCGAACTGCTCAAGCGCCTGCCACCGCTGCCAAGCGCCAGCACGGGCAGCGGCGAGACGTTGAGTGGCCGTGAGCTGGCTGTGCTCGAACTGATCGCTCAGGGGTGCTCCAATCAGCAGATCAGCGAGCGGCTGTTCATTTCCCTGCACACGGTCAAGACCCACGCCAGCCACATCAACAGTAAGCTGGGCGTCGAGCGGCGTACGCAGGCGGTGGCCAAGGCCAAATCCCTGGGGTTGCTGGCATGATGCTGGCCCTGCCGGTCGTTGCCCGCTAAAGTGATGGCCTGAGGCCATGGTTTGTGGCCGCCAATGCGCTACCCTCATCTTTCCCGACCGGCTGCCGATACAGCGATCGGTGGCATCGCCTCGCGCGATTTTTCAATCATTCCAAGGCAGGTCGTGTTGATGCTGCAGTACGGGCAAAAAAGCTTTCTGATCGTCGACGACTTTACCGACTTTCGCACGTCGACCCGTTCCATGCTGCGCGAGTTGGGCGTGCGCGACGTGGACACCGCTGACAGCGGCGAGCAGGCGCTGCGCATGTGTGCGCAGAAACGCTATGACTTCATCCTGCAGGATTTTCACCTGGGTGATGGCAAGAAGAACGGTCAACAGGTGCTCGAAGACCTGATCATCGACAAGCACATCAGCCATGAGTGCGTGTTCATCATGGTCACGGCCGAGAGCAGCCAAGCCATTGTCCTCAGTGCCATCGAGCACGAGCCCGATGCCTACCTGACCAAACCGTTCAACCGGGTTGGCCTGGCCCAGCGCGTCGAGAAGCTGTATCAGCGCAAAACCTTGCTCAAGCCGATTCTTCAGGCCCTGGACCGCAGTCGCCCGGCTGAAGTGCTGGCGGCTTGTGCCGAACTGTGCAAGAAGGACCCGCGCCTGGCACCCCTGTGTCTGCGCTACCGGGCCGATGCCTTGCGCAACCTCAACCGCTTCGAGGAGCTGGAAAAGTTCCTCAAGGCCATCCTGGCCAGTCGCCCGCAGCCGTGGGTGTACGCTGCATTGGGCGCCCTGATGCACAAGCGCGGCCAGAATGCCCAGGCCCAGGGCGTGTACGAGCAGGCACTCAAGGCGTTCCCGATCATGCCAGGGCTTTACGACGGCATGGCCGAAGTGCTGGTGGCGCAGGGCGATACCCGACGTGCGCAAAACCTGCTGGAAGAGGCGGTACGCCTGTCGCCACTGTCGGTGCGTCGGCAGTCGACACTGGGCAAGCTGGCGCTGGAAAACGAAGACTTCGAGAGCGCGTCGAAGGCGTTCCGCCATGCGGTGAACCAAGGGCAGAGCTCGCGCTACAAGGACGCCGAAAACAACCTGGGCCTGGTGCAGGCCCTGATGAGCAAGAATGCAGGCTTCGGTCTGGACGCCCGTACCCGGGTCGAGATCAACACCACGCTCAGCGAAGTGGCCAAGGAAAACCCCGAAGACCAGGGTTTGCAGGTGCGTGCGCGGATGATGAAAGCCGCCAGCCTGCAGCAGGCGGGCGACCCGGAAACGGCTGCCAAGCTGACCGAGCAGGCGATCCAGCGCCTGGACAAGATGAACCAGTTTTTTTCGGTCGATTCGGCCCTGACCGTTGCCGCACAGTTGCAGGCAATGGGGCAGGAAGCTGCCGCCATCGGCGTGCTGAAAAGCTGTGTGGAAAGTTATGGTGATGACCCCAAGGTCATGGAGAAAGTGGGCAAGCTGACCGACGACCCCACGGTGCTCAACGCCATTACCGAAGCGGTCACCCTCAATCGCCAGGGTGTGCGCAGTTACCAAGGAGGGCAGCTTGGCGAGGCGTTGCAACTGTTCCGCAAGGCGCTGGGTATGCAGCCGAAGAACATCAGCATCGCCCTCAACACCGCCCAGGCGCTGCTGCGTATTGGCGGTGACAACCCTCAGCCCGCGATCATGCAGGAATGCCAGGACGCCTTGACCAGCGTGGCCGGTATCCCTGCCAGCGACAATCGCTATGACCGTTACCGCAAACTGCACATCCGAGTGTTCGGCGCATGAATCAAGACAATCAGGGGCTGGATTTTTCCACGGTGATCGCCTCCACCGTGCACGACCTCAAGAGTTCGTTGTCGGCGCTGATCCAGTCCCACAACCAGTGGGTAGAACGCCTGCCCGAAGCGCTGCGCGGTGGTGCCGAGCAGGGCATCATGGAGCATGAGTTTCGCCACCTCAACGGCATGCTGGTGCAGTTGCTGGGCCTGTACAAACTGGGTATCAACCAGTTGCCGGTGTGCCCGGACTACCACGAACTGGACGATTTCATCGAAGCTCAGCTGGCGGCGCACCAGGAAGTGCTCAAGCACAACGACATCCTCGCCACCTGGCGCATCGACACCGACAACCCGCTGGGTTTCTTCGACCGCGAACTGGTGGCCTCGGTGATCGCCAACGTCATCACCAACGCCACCCGCTATGCCGGGCACGCTTTGCTGATCACGATCGAAGAGGCCGACAACCAGCTGGCCATCTGCGTGAACGATGATGGCCCGGGTTATCCAAAACACATGCTCGAGCGCCAGGAGGAGTACATCCAGGGCATCGACTCGACCAGCGGCAGTACCGGCCTGGGGCTGTATTTTGCGGCGCGGATTGCGGCGTTGCATGAAAGCGGCGGGGTGC
>NZ_BCBJ01000091.1:0-15669 GCF_001320605.1 Pseudomonas sp. NBRC 111133
CGGCGCTCGATCTCACAGGCGCTGCAGCGTCCAAGACAGGCCCTTCATGAACACTGCCCCGACCACCCTCATCCGCGAAACCTTCCCCGTAGGCCCCCTGCAATGCAACTGCACCTTGATCGGCGACCCCTTGACCAAAAAGGCCATCGTCGTCGACCCGGGCGGTGACCCGGACAAAATCCTGGCACGCCTGCAGGCCCACGGCCTGACGCTGGTGAGCATCATCCACACCCACGCGCACTTCGACCACTTCCTCGCTTCGGGCAAGCTCAAGGAGCTGACCGGCGCTACCTTGCACCTGCACAAGGACGACCAGGTGCTGTGGGGCAACCTGGAGATGCAGTGCCAGATGTTCGGCGTTCCCTATACTCCGGTGCCGTCACCCGACCGTTGGCTGGGCGATGATGAAGAGCTGGCCTGCGGTTGCGGTGTGGCCCTGCATACGCCAGGCCATACCCCGGGCTCGATGAGCTTCTGGTTCGCCGATGCCAAGCTGTTGATTGCGGGCGATACCCTGTTCCGCCGGGGCATTGGCCGCACCGATTTGTGGGGTGGGGACCAGCGGGCAATCGTGCGTTCCATCAAGGAGCGGTTGTACCGGCTGGACGAAGAGGCCATCGTGGTGACTGGCCACGGGCCCGATACTCGGCTGGGCGATGAAATGCGCGAAAATCCCTTCGTACGTGCCTGATGGCACATGAAGGCACTTTCATGGAATTTTTCGTTGCCGAGGCAATCCAAGGCTGGCATAGATCCCTTTGAGATCTGCCGCATTTATGAATTTCAGTAGGAGCTTGTCCATGTTCACCATGCGTCGTCTGATTATCGTCGCAACTGCCGCTGCCCTGATGACCGGCTGTGCCGGCCAGAACCCTTATGACAACCAGGGTCAGGCGCAGGGCTCCACGGGGATGAGCAAGACCGCCAAGTACGGCGGCCTGGGCGCGCTGGCCGGCGCCATCGCCGGTGCCGCCATCGACCACAACAACCGTGGCAAGGGTGCGCTGATCGGCGCTGCTGCGGTGGGTGCTGCTGCTGCCGGTTACGGCTACTACGCCGACAAGCAGGAAGCAGAGCTGCGTGCGCAAATGGCCAACACTGGCGTGGAAGTGCAACGTCAGGGTGACCAGATCAAGCTGATCATGCCGGGCAACATCACCTTCGCCACCGACTCGGCCAACATCGCCCCTAGCTTCTACTCGCCGCTGAACAACCTGGCCGGTTCGTTCAAGCAGTTCAACCAGAACACCATCGAAGTGGTCGGTTTCACCGACAGCACCGGCAGCCGCCAGCACAACATGGACCTGTCCCAGCGCCGTGCGCAGGCGGTCAGCACCTACCTGACCTCGCAGGGTGTGGATGCCTCGCGTATCTCGGTACGTGGCATGGGCCCGGACCAGCCGATCGCCAGCAACGCCGACGCCAATGGCCGTGCGCAGAACCGCCGTGTGGAAGTGAACCTGAAGCCGATTCCGGGTCAGCAGTATGACCAGCAGCAAGGCCAGGTTCAGCAGTATCCCTGATTGATCGCCGGGGCTGCGCAGCAGCCCCTGTTTCTAGCGTACTACGCTGGCCTGAATCGCCGTCAGCGCAATGGTGTGCACGATATCGTCAACCTGAGCCCCGCGCGGCAAGTCGTTCACCGGCTTGCGCAGCCCCTGCAGCATCGGCCCCAGGCTCACCCCGTCAGCACTGCGTTGCACCGCCTTGTGCGTGGTGTTGCCGGTATTCAGGTCGGGGAACACGAACACCGTGGCACGGCCGGCCACCGGGCTGTCCGGCGCCAGGTCCCGTGCAATCGCCGGGTTGGCCGCCGCGTCGTACTGCAATGGCCCATCGATCAGCAACGCCTGCGCTGCACCTTGCGCCAGGCGTGTCGCTTCGCGCACCTTCTCCACTTCCTCATCGCTGGCTGAATCGCTGGAATAACTGATCATCGCCACCCGTGGTGCGATGCCGAAGGCCTGCGCCGACTCGGCGCTCTGCCGGGCGATCTCTGCCAACTCGGCAGCGCTCGGGTGCGGGTTCATCACGCAGTCGCCGTACACCAGCACCTGCTCGGGGAACAGCATGAAGAACACCGACGACACCAGGCTTGAGCCAGGCGCAGTCTTGATCAGTTGCAGGGCAGGGCGAATGGTGTTGGCGGTGGAGTGCACCAGGCCCGAGACCAGGCCGTCCACTTCGTCCAGGGCCAGCATCATGGTGCCGATCACTACCGGGTCTTCCAGCTGCTGCTCGGCCATTGGCGCGTTGAGGTTCTTGCTTTTGCGCAGCTCGACCATGGGCTCGACATAGCGCCCGCGAATCAGCTCGGGATCGAGGATTTCCAGGCCTGGCGGCAGGGTAATGCCCTGGGCGCGTGCCACGGCGTCGACATCCTCGGGCTTGGCCAGCAGCACGCAGCGGGCAATGCCACGGGCCTGGCAGATGGCCGCAGCCTGCACCAGCAAGGGCTCGGCGCCTTCGGGTAGGACAATTCGCTTGTTGGCCTGTTGCGCCCGCTGGATCAATTGGTAGCGGAACACAGCTGGCGACAGGCGCATTTCACGAGGGGTGCCGCAGCGTTGGTGCAGCCAGGCCGCGTCGAGGTGGCTGGCCACAAAGTCGGTAATAAACTCGGCGCGCTCGCGGTCGTCCACAGGGATTTCGCGGTTAAGTGAATTGAGCTGGTTGGCGGTGTCGTACGAGCCGGTGCTGACTGACAGGATCGGCAGCCCAGCCTGCAGCGCGCCGCGGCACAGGCCGAGGATGCGCGCGTCGGGCTTGCTGTCACTGGTCAGCAGCAACCCGGCCAGTGGTACGCCATTGATCGCCGCCAGGCTGACGGCAAGGATGATGTCGTCGCGATCGCCCGGGGTGACCACCAGGGTACCCGAGGTCAGCAACGGCACCGTGTTGGCCACGGTGCGCGCGCAAATAATGATCTTGCTCATGCGCCGCTGCTCGTAGTCGCCGGCATTGAGCACCTGGGCACCGAGCAGCTCGGCCACGTCGCGGGTGCGCGGGGCGTTCAATTCAGGCTGGTAGGGGATGCAGCCGAGCAGGCGGAAATCGTTGCCGCGCAGCAGGGGCGAGTGCTCGCGCAGGCGGGTGGCGAAGTCGGCCATACTTTCGTCGGTGCGCACCTTGTTGAGGATGACGCCGAGCACTTTCGGGTCGCGCGGGCCGCCGAACAGCTGGGCTTGCAACTCGACCCGGCCGGACAGTTCGCTCAGCACTTCGTTTTCCGGGGCCGAGACCAGGATCACCTCGGCATCCAGGCTCTTTGCCAGGTGCAGGTTGACCCGCGCCGCATAGCTGGCGTGGCGGGTGGGCACCATGCCCTCGACCACCACCACGTCATTACCGACGCAGGCTTGCTGGTAGAGGCGGATGATTTCTTCGAGCAACTCGTCCAGCTGGCCATCGCCGAGCATGCGCTCGACATGGGCCAGGCTCAGGGGCACCGGGGGCTTGATGCCATGGGTGCGGGCCACCAGTTCGGTGGAACGCTCGGGGCCGGTATCACCCGGGTGGGGCTGGGCGATCGGCTTGAAGAAGCCGACCTTCAGGCCCGCGCGCTCCAGGGTGCGCACCAGGCCCAGGCTGATGGAGGTCAGGCCGACACCGAAGTCGGTCGGCGCAATGAAAAATGTCTGCATGCGTGCTTCTCGAAATAAGCGGTGCAAGAAATTAACGGCCAAGGGTAGCGCTATCGGCCCCTTGTGCGCACCAGCCGCATGCGAAAGGCTGGCCGATGTGCTGCGCGCGCTGGGCCGGGTCGAGTACCCAGGGGCGTGCCTGCCACGGTGGCTGGTGGCGCAGGTGCTGGGTATGGCCACAAGACAGTTCGGCCACCCAGTGGCCTTCTTCGTCCTGGTGGAAGCCGGTGATCCGACTGATGGGCCGCTGCTCGTCCGCCGCACGTTCGCAATCGGACGATGGCTTCGTTACACTTGTGCGCTCTACATTCTTTTGCAAAAGGTCTTGCCCCATGCTGATCGCCGCCAACAAGGCTGTCTCCATCGACTATACCCTGACCAACGACGCCGGGGAGACCATCGACAGCTCCGCCGGTGGCGCGCCGCTGGTTTACCTGCACGGTGCCGGCAACATCATCCCGGGCCTGGAAAAAGCCCTGGAAGGCAAGCAGGCCGGTGACAAACTGGAAGTTTCCATCGAGCCGGAAGACGCCTACGGCGAATACCTGGCCGAACTGGTCAGCACCCTGAACCGCAGCCTGTTCGAAGGCGTCGACGAGCTGGAAGTGGGCATGCAGTTCCACGCTTCGGCGCCGGATGGCCAGATGCAGATCGTCACCATCCGCGACATCGACGGCGACGACGTCACTGTTGACGGCAACCACCCGCTGGCCGGCCAGCGCCTGACCTTCAAGGTCAAGGTTGTCAACGTGCGTGACGCCAGCGACGAAGAAATCGCTCACCGTCACATCCACGGTGAAGGTGGCCATCACCACTGATTTTCTGCGCTAAGCTCAGAAAGCCGCCAGGCGCTCGGGCAAGCCGATTTGCCTTCCTACGGGAGGTGGACGGTTTGGACGAGCGCCTTTTTAGTGGGCGGAATTCGCCTGCGGCAACCGGGAACCTGAGAGGGGATGTCATCATGAGTGCATTTCACGACCTGAAACTGGACGCGCTGAACGGCGGGGAACTGCCCCTGGCACCGTTCAAGGGCCAAGTGGTGCTGGTGGTCAACGTTGCCTCCAAGTGTGGGCTCACGCCGCAATACAAGGCCCTGGAAAACCTCTACCAGGTTTACAAGGACAAGGGCTTCAACGTGCTTGGCCTGCCGTGCAACCAGTTTGCCGGGCAGGAGCCAGGCAGCGAAAAGGAAATTCAGGAATTTTGCAGCCTCAACTACGGCGTGAGCTTTCCGCTGGGGGGCAAGCTGGAGGTCAACGGGCCGCAGCGCCATTCGTTGTATCGCCTGCTGGCGGGTGAGGGGGCTGAGTTCCCCGGCGACATCACCTGGAACTTCGAGAAGTTTCTGGTGGGCAAGGATGGGCGGGTGCTGGCGCGCTTCTCGCCGCGTACGGCGCCGGATGATCCAGCGGTTGTGCAGGCGATCGAGAAGGCGTTGGGGTAAGTATCCAGGGCCGCGTCGCGGCCCTTCCTGCATACGCAGGCGCACTGACATTTTTGCCAGTAGCCGTCAGGGGGCAGGTGTCGCCAAACTTTAGATCCGTAACCTGGGATACGAGGTTTGGAAGATGGCGATCAAGCTGTTTTATCAACAGGACCGTCTGGCGCTGATCCATGATGTGCAAGCGCAGCGGCGTCTGATAAGTACAGATGCACAAGCCCACGCCGTGCTGTTGGAAAATTCCCCAATGCCCGTTTTGCTCGCCTGTGATGTGCTGGCATCCGTTCTTTTGATTAACCCGCAGCAGAATATGAAAGCGCGCTGCTATTCACCGTACGGGCATGACATGCCGCATCCCGGGATACCTGGTTTCGCGGGTCAGCTACCTGAGACGGCGCTGGGCGGATATCTGTTGGGTAATGGCTATCGTTTATTCAGCCCTGTATTAATGCGTTTCACCGCCGCTGATGACTGGAGCCCGTTCGGGGCGGCTGGAGTCAACCCCTATGCCTATTGCAAGGGTGATCCGGTCAACTACAGTGATCCTTCTGGCCATATCCTGAGTCGGCTCAAGAGTGTGCTCAACCATATTGGAAGAAAGGCCGTGAGCGCGGCAGATTCTGTAATGTATGAATATGTTAAAGCTAAGCATGGAGAAAGAATCTTTAAAGGAATCGCTCAGCTGGAAAAGCCACCTCTAGGCTCCCGTGGTGCCGTGGTGGCAAAACACACACTCAGCCCCGCGGACGTCAAAGTCGGTGAGCGCATGTTAGACGAGAGCCTGAAGTTTCAAAAACAGAACAACCAGATAACGCAGTCGCGGATACAAAGCGCTGAGCGGGGCGGTGAAGGCAGCAAGATAATTTTCGCTGAAGGCAAAAGCTATATTGTTGATGTGCTGACCAATCAACATGTGCGAGAAGCCAGAAATATCGTAAGACTGGAGGAGGCAAGGGATAACTTGAGAGCCTACAAGGAAACGGGTAGGCATTAAACTCGTCTAGATGCGCGTTGAGGGTGACTCAGGCTTGATCTTCATTGCCATTGAGTCAGTGCACAGTAGGCGTATGGCATCCCTTTTTGACGCTGCATCCAAGTAGATTTCGAATTGCTCGACAATCGCCGGCCAACCTTGGCGGCTGGCATGCTGTCGCGCATTCAGCCGTACCCGGCGCAACGTCTCTTCTTCTTCCAACAGCCAGCAAGCCGCATCCACAAACGCTGCCTGGTCCCCCGGCATGGCAAGCGCACCGCTGTGGCCATGGCGAATATGCTGCGCAGCCGCCGCCTCGTCATAGGCAACCACCGCCAACCCCGAGGCCATGGCTTCGAGCACCACATTGCCAAACGTTTCGGTCAGGCTAGGGAACAGGAACAGGTCACCGCTGGCATAGTGCTCGGCCAGTACCTCGCCGCGCTGGGCGCCACAGAACACAGCATCCGGCATCTGCTGTTGGAGGGCGGCGCGCTGCGGGCCGTCACCCACCAGGATCAGACGCAGGCGTTTCTGTGGATAAGTCTTCCGCAATGCCTCAAGGCAAGGCCGCAGCAAGCCAAGGTTCTTTTCCACAGCGAGCCGACCGACATGCACCACGGCGAGATCGTCCGGGGCGAGCCCCCAGCTTTCGCGTAACGCCTGGCTGCGCCGCGACGGGTTGAAAAGGCAGGCATCGACACCCCGTGCGAGCAGTTCCAGGCGCTCGAACCCACGGCGTTCAAGCTCCAGACGCTGGCTGACACTGGGCACCAGGGTGATCGCCGTGCGCCTATGGAACCAGCGCAGGTAGTGGGTGAGCAGGCGCGCCAGCAAACCCAGGCCGTACTGGCCGGAGTACTGCGGGAAGTTGGTGTGGAAACCGCTGACCACCGCGATCCCCAGGCGCCTGGCCGCGCGCAGTGCGCTGAGCCCCAGCGGCCCCTCGGTGGCGATGTACAGCACATCCGGGCGCTGCCGGCGCCAGCGGCGCAGCAACTTGTGCATCGACACCTCGCCCCACTGCAAACCGGGGTAGCCAGGCAGCGGCCAGCCACGGCACAGCATCAGGTGCGGGTCGTTGTGCACGGGTGCTTCGCCGGCTTGGCGCGGGCGCACTACCTCGACCTCATGGCCGCGTTGGCGCAGCCCTTCGCCAAGGCGGCCAAGGGTGTTGGCCACGCCGTTAATTTCGGGTGGGAAGGTTTCGCTGACCAAGGTAACGCGTAGGGCGGGTGTATTCATGACAAAAAGTTTCCGCCTGCTGGATTGCGCCAATGTGACGGCCATGTGACATGCAGATGACGCCCGACCGCCGACGCTTGCGCCTTTTTGAATATTTCCTGGTGCGGCACTCAAGAAGGTGCAACCGGCAGCCGATGAAGATGCATTCGACTAGGTGATGCGCTCCAGGAGTGCGGTGATGTTCAACAGCAAGCTCAAGCAAGAAATCCGGCAACTGCGCGAAGACCTGATGTCCGTGGAACAGGTCAAGAGTAGCCTCGACAACGAGATGCTGGTACTTCAACTCGACCCCCAGGGACGGATCGAGATGGTCAACGGCAACTTCGAGAGCGAGATGCTCTACCGTGCCGAACAATTGCTTGGACGCAACATCGAGGACATCGTCCCCGCGCATGTGAAGTCGCTGGATTTCTACCAACGCATGAAAAGCGCGATCACCCGTGGCGAGCACCTGAACGGTGCCTTCCGCCTGCTGCGCGGCAATGGCCAGGAAGCCTGGCTGCGCTCGATCCTGCAGCCGGTGAAGAACAGCGAAGGGCGTATCAAGTACTTCACCCTGCATTCCAGCGACCTCACCCGCACCATCGAGACCTCACGCGAGTATGAAAGCCTGATCAAGGCGTTGATGCGCTCGACCGCCGTTATCGAGTTCGGCCTGGATGGCACCATCCTCACTGCCAATGACCGTTTTCTGGCCACCGTCGGCTATCGCCTGGAACAGATTCGCGGCAAGCACCACCGCATGTTCTGCGAGCCGGAAGAGGCCAATTCGGCCGGCTACCAGGCGTTCTGGGACAAGCTGCGCTGTGGTGAATACGTTGCCGAGCGCTTCAAGCGCATCGACGCCCACGGCCGGGTGATCTGGCTGGAGGCCTCGTACAACCCGATCTTCGACGCCCATGACGTGCTGTACAAAGTGGTCAAGTTCGCCACGGTGATTACCGACCAGGTCAACCAGGAACAGGCGGTGGCCGAGGCAGCAGATGTTGCCTACAACACCTCGCTGGGTACCGATGTCAGCGCCCAGAAGGCCACCGATGTGGTTACCCAGACCGTCAGCGTGATGCGTGGCCTGGAAGCCTCGATGCAGGAGGCGGCCGAGGGCATTCAGGCTCTGGATACCCAGTCGCGGGTAATCGGTTCCATCATCAAGACCATCAGCGACATCGCCGGGCAGACCAACCTGCTGGCGCTCAATGCCGCTATCGAGGCGGCCCGTGCCGGCGAGCAGGGGCGGGGTTTTGCCGTGGTTGCCGACGAAGTGCGTCAACTGGCCTCGCGTACCAGCACCGCCACCGAGGAAATCGCCCGGGTGGTGAAGCAGAACGAGCAACTGGCGCAGGCGGCGGTGGCGATCATCGACACCAGCAAGCGCCAGGCCGAGCAGGGGCTGGCACTGGCTGACGAGACGGGTAGCGTGATTGTCGAAATCCAGGACGGGGCGAAACGGGTGGTGGATGTGGTGGGGCAGTTTTCCAGCCGGTTGGGGCAGTGAAGCCCCGGCCAGGCAATGATTGATCTGATGGGGGCGGGGGTCAGTTGCGCTCCCGCACCCAGAACAACGTAGCCCCCGCCACCGCCGCCGGCATCATCACCACGTTCACCCCCGGAATCATCAACGCCAGGTAGGTAATCCCGCCAAAGCTCAGGCTCTGCCAGCGCTTGCTGCGCAGCCAGGCGAGCATGTCCTGCCAGCTCATCTTGTTGTTGTCCGCCGGGTAGTCGATGTACTGGATGGCCATCATCCATACCCCGAACATTAGCCACAGTGGTGCGGCCACCACGTTCACCACCGGGATGAACGACAGGATGAACAGGCCAATAGCCCGTGGCAGGAAGTAGCCCAGCTTGCGCATTTCGCGGCTGAAAGTGCGCGGCACCATGGCCACCAGCTCACCCCAGCTGAACGCCGGGAAGTTATCCTGGCCGCGCACCACCACCTCGACCTTCTCCGCCAAAAAGCCGTTGAACGGTGCGGCAATGATGTTGGCCACCAGGGTGAAGGTGAAGAACACCATCAGTATCAGCAAGGCCACGAACAGCGGCCAGAGGATGTAGCTGAGGAAGCTCAGCCAGTCCGGAAGCGTAGGCATGAGCGCGTCCAGCCACAGGCCGAACTGATGGCCGGCGAAGTAGATCAGGCCACCGAACAGCAGGAGGTTGACCGCCAGCGGCAGCAGCACGAACAACCGCAGGTTGGGGCTCAGCACCAGTTTCAGGCCTTCGCGCAGGTAGTGGGGGCCGGAGAGGACAGGGGCTTGCATCGGGAGACTCCGCAGAGAAGGAAAACGCGCTGACCTTACCGAGTTTGCCGCTCCGACGAAAGGCAGCTGGCAAGCGGGAAACGGTCTGTAACAAAAGCGCCGGGGTCTGGGATATCGATGAAATCAACGAATAGACGGTGCCTATGAGGTGGATTGTCTAAGGATATTTCCTTAATCTTTGCGACCTCGCTACAGTGCGCTCAACTTTCCGCTTTTCGGGCCTGCGCGTTGTAGCCTTCCCCAAGTGCTGCGTGGGTCCGTTTTAAATTTCCAGCTGGCGCAGCCGGTGCACCGATGCCGGCCCGTGCGGCCCGCTCGACAGGAGTTCGACATGTCTGAAGTACGTCATTCGCGCGTCATCATTCTCGGTTCCGGCCCTGCCGGTTACAGCGCCGCAGTCTATGCTGCCCGCGCCAACCTCAAGCCGCTGCTGATCACCGGCATGCAGGCCGGTGGCCAGCTGACCACCACCACCGAAGTCGACAACTGGCCGGGCGACCCCCACGGCCTGACCGGCCCGGCCCTGATGCAGCGCATGCAAGAGCACGCCGAGCGTTTTGAAACCGAAATCGTCTTCGACCACATCAATGCCGTCGACCTGGCCAACAAGCCGTTCACCCTGCAGGGTGACAGCGGCAAGTACACCTGCGACGCACTGATCATCGCCACTGGTGCCAGCGCCCGTTACCTGGGCCTGCCGTCGGAAGAAACCTTCATGGGCAAGGGCGTTTCGGCCTGCGCCACCTGCGACGGTTTCTTCTACCGCAACAAGCCGGTCGCCGTGGTTGGCGGTGGCAACACGGCCGTGGAAGAGGCGCTGTACCTGGCCAACATCGCCAGCAAGGTGACCCTGGTACACCGTCGCGAAACCTTCCGCGCCGAGAAGATCCTGGTCGACAAGCTGAACGCCCGTGTGGCTGAAGGCAAGATCGAGCTCAAGCTCAACGCCACCCTGGACGAAGTGCTGGGTGACAACATGGGCGTGACCGGTGCGCGCCTGAAGAACAACGACGGCAGCAGCGACGAAATCAAGGTCGACGGCGTGTTCATCGCCATTGGCCACACCCCGAACACCTCGCTGTTCGAAGGCCAGCTGACCCTGAAAGACGGCTATCTGGTGGTCAACGGCGGCCGTGAAGGCAACGCTACCGCCACCAACGTTGAGGGTGTGTTCGCTGCAGGTGACGTGGCAGACCACGTTTACCGCCAGGCAATCACCTCGGCGGGTGCCGGCTGCATGGCTGCTCTGGACGTAGAACGTTACCTGGACGGCCTGGCCAACGCCTCGTTCTGATCGGGTAACACCCCTAAAAAAACCGGCTGAAAAGCCGGTTTTTTATTGCCCGCAATCAGCTTACAGGCTCAACCGCATCGACAGGTCGACCGCCTTCACATCCTTGGTCATGGCACCAATCGAGATGTAGTCCACGCCGGTTTCGGCAATCACACGCAGGGTCGTTTCGTTGACCCCGCCGCTGGCCTCCAGCTTGGCCTTGCCCGCGTTGATGCGCACTGCTTCGCGCATTTCGTCCAGGTTCAGCTCATCAAGCATGATGATGTCTGCGCCAGCGGCTAGCGCCTCGCGCAGTTCATCCAGGCTTTCCACT
Organism: Pseudomonas sp. NBRC 111133; assembly: GCF_001320605.1. NCBI lineage: Bacteria > Pseudomonadati > Pseudomonadota > Gammaproteobacteria > Pseudomonadales > Pseudomonadaceae > Pseudomonas > Pseudomonas sp. NBRC 111133. The sequence continues at coordinate 11,175 of NZ_BCBJ01000091.1, forward strand.
TCGATCTCAACCGGCTTGCCTGGCGCAATACGGTGTGCAGCGGCCACGGCTTCGGCCACGCCGCCGCTGGCAGCGATGTGGTTTTCCTTGATCAGGAACGCGTCGTACAGGCCGATGCGGTGGTTGTCGCAGCCGCCGCAGGTTACCGCGTACTTCTGCGCCAGGCGCAGGCCCGGCAGTGTCTTGCGGGTGTCCAGCAGGCGCACCTGGGTGCCTTCCACCAGGTCGGCCAGGAAGCGCGCACGGGTGGCTACCCCCGACAGCATCTGCAGGAAGTTCAGCGCACTGCGCTCACCGCTCAGCAGCGAACGGGCCGGGCCTTCGAGGTGGAACAGCGGCTGGTTGGCAGTCGCCCGCTCACCGTCCGCCACCTGCCAGTGCACCGCCACGCGTGGGTCGAGCTGACGAAAAACGGCATCGACCCAGGCGGTACCGGCGATCACGCAGTCTTCGCGGGTGATGATGGTCGCCTTGGCGAGGCGCTTGGCCGGGATCAGCTGCGCGGTGATATCGCCACTGCCGATGTCTTCCAACAGTGCACGGCGCACGTTGGCTTCGATTTCAGCGGTCAGGTCGGCGAGGCGTAGGTTCGGCATGTTCGGCTCCACTAGCTAGATGCCCGCGATTATAGGGCAGGGGGCTGGTGTGTACAGCCGCCTTGGCGATGTCCGTTGGTCGGCGTTGTGAGCCATTCAAGCCCATTCGGGTCATTAACCGCTCGGCGAAACGGCGCTGGCAGCGATGCGATTTTTTACCGATAATAGCGCCCAGTATTTGGCGTCATAGCTTTGACGATCATCAGCCCCTGTCGGGCAAGACACCCTGCAAGGAGTCCAGGATGCAGAAAGAAGGCAAGGTGGTGCCCTTGGCGGCGGCCATCGACCCAGGGGGGCGTATGCCTCTTCCTTGCCTTCCGGTGTTGTTGCTGCAGGTGCGCGACAAGGCTGCCTTGCAGTTGCGCCAAGGCTTGCAGGACCTGTTCGACAACGCCGATGACACGCTCTTCGAAATGGCTGACAAGGCCTTCGACCGTTATGACCAGCATCTGTACTTCGAAGCCATGCGTGATCTGAGGCTCAAGCGCAAAAGCATCGAACGCGGCTTTCTTGATACCTTCCATGACACCTACGCACGCATCGGCCAGCCCGACCCGCTGGCGCACCTGGCCGAACCGTGCAGCTTGCGGAGCAAGGCCCAACGGGAACGGGCTGCGGCCATGGAGGGCATGGTTGCGCGGGTGCTGTCACGCGATGGTATTGCCCTGCAGCAACTGCGCCTGCGCTTGCAGGCGCTGCTCGATCGCCCCCTGCATGAGCAGCACAACCCGTTGGGCCCGGCCGCTTTGTGCGGGTACTTCCTGGACGCGGGGCGCAACCTGGGGGTTGGTTTACGGGTCAAGCTGGTGCTGCTCAAGCTGTTCGAGCGCTATGTGCTGCGTGATGCCGACATCCTCTATGCCGACGCCAACCAGCTATTGGCCGCAGCCGGTGTACTGCCGGAGTTGCAGCCTGCACCGCGCCGGCGCGCCGAAGACAGGCGCTTGCGCACACGACGAGGGTCGTTGAGCCAAGGCCAGGACGTTGGGGCAGACGCGGCAGGGCAAGCGTATTTCGCCTCATTGCAAATTCTGCTGGCCCCGCTGCGCGGGCAGTTCGCACCGCGATTGCAGGCGGTGGCTGCTGCCCAGCCGATCAGCACGGCCGACCTGATACGCCTGCTGTCGCACTTGCAACACTATGTACCCGTCACTCACGAGGCAGATGACTTCGAGCTTGGCCAGCAGCTTGAGCAACTGCTGTTGCGGGTCAGTGTGCGCAGCGGCACGCGCCGGCGCATCGCCGTGGACGATGAGGACGTGATCAATCTGGTCGGCCTGGTGTTCGCGTTCATCCAGCGTGATGACAACCTGCCCGCCAGCCTGCGCGCACTGCTTGTGCGCCTGCATATTCCCTTGCTCAAGGTAGCCTTGCTGGACAAGGGGCTGTTCAGCCGGGCCAGCCACCCTGGGCGCCGGCTGATCAACGAGATTGCGGGCGCGGCCATTGGCTGGGCGTGCGGCAGCGAAGGCCTGCGTGACAGCCTTCACCTGCGGGTAGAAAGCACAGTCCAGCGCCTGCTCAATGATTTTGCCGAAGATGCTGGCCTGTTTGCCGATCTTCTCGATGAGTTTCTTGCATCCAACCAGGAGGAACGGCGGCGCAACGAGCTGCTTGAACAGCGCACCCGCGACGCCGAAGAGGGGCGGGCCCGTGCCTTGCAGGCGCTGCACCAGGTGCAGCAGGTGCTCAACCAGCGCCTGCGCGGTCGGGTATTGCCCCTGGTGGTGGTGCAGATGCTGGTGCAAGCCTGGAGCCAGGTACTGCAGTTGGCCTGGCTGAAGCAGGGTGAAGCCTCCCAGGGCTGGCGCGATGCCCTGCAGACCGTGGATGCGCTACTGGCCAGCATCACCCCGGGGCATGAGCCGCAACAACTGTTGCAGCAGGTGCCGGGCCTGCTCAAGGCGCTGCGCGATGGCCTGGCCAGCGTGGCGCTGGATTCGGCAGCAACCCGAGAGTTCTTCCTGCAACTGGAGCAGTTGCACCTGCATGCCTGTGCGGGCACTGAGCTACCGGCGGGCCATGACAAGCCCTTTGCCGAAGTGCGGGTGGACGAGGACATCGTGCTGGCGATGGCCGAAGAACCGGCCTGTGCACCACTGCAATTTGCCGATGGGCAGACGGCAGCGCTGCAGCATGTGCAGCGCTTGCGCATCGGCAGCTGGGTTGAAGTCATGGATGACGGCGAACCGTTGCGTTGCAAACTGGTGGCGCACGTCGGTAGTCACGACAGGCTGGTATTCGCCAACCGTACCGGCATGAAAGTGTGCGAGTGGAACAGCACCGCCCTGGCCCAGGCATTGCGCCGAGGGGACGTACGGATGCTGGATGACGGTTTGTTGTTCGAGCGGGCGCTGGGGGCGGTGCTAGACGGGTTGCGGCAACCTTGGGTGCAGTAGACGGCAACATTACAATCATTCACATGCAAACGGTGTTGAGCGCAGGGCATACTGTTGACCTGTTCACGGCGTTTTCAGGATCTGCCCCATGCAATTGGACCGTGCCACTGGCTGGTTTCACGGAACCGGAATCACCCACTGCCCTTCGCCGAACTTCAATGCCCGCCCTGAAGGCGAATCGATTTCTCTGCTGGTGATCCACAACATCAGCCTGCCTCCAGCCTGTTTCGGCACCGGCAAGGTCCAGCAGTTTTTCCAGAACCGCCTGGACCCCGATGATCATCCTTACTTCAACAGCATCAAGCACCTGACCGTGTCGGCGCACCTGTTCGTCGAGCGTGACGGGGTGGTGACCCAGTTCGTGTCGTTGCTCGATCGCGCCTGGCACGCTGGCGTTTCGTGTTTTGACGGGCGCGAAGGCTGCAACGATTTCTCCATCGGTATCGAACTGGAAGGCACTGACGACCAGGCCTATACCGACGCCCAGTACGCCGTGCTGGAACAACTTACCCGGCACATTCGTAGCGCCTGGCCGGCCATCGACCTGAGCCGCATTCAGGGCCACAGCGACATTGCCCCGCAACGCAAGACCGACCCCGGCCCGTCCTTCGATTGGCCGCGCTACCGCGAAGCGTTGTTGCACAACGAGGACAAGGCATGAGTTTTCTGGTGTTGTTGCTGGCATTGTGGGTCGAGAAGTTCTCGGCCCTGCGCCACCGCGTGCAGCGCGACGGGTTTTTCCTTGGCGAACTGGTGCGCCTGGAGCGTAGCGGCAAGGTACATCCGTGGTGGACGCTGGCCATTCTGGTGCTGGCACCGGTCATGCTGCTGGTGTTGCTGCTGCACGTGCTGGAGCCGGTGGCGTATGGGCTGTTGGCGTTGCCGGTGCACCTGCTGGTGCTGGTCTATAGCCTGGACCGTGGTGATGCCAAGGCCTCGCTTGGGCCGTTCCGCGATGCCTGGCGGCGTGGTGATGACCAGGCGGCGCTGCATGTTGCAGAGCGTGACCTGGGGCTGGCCGCCGACGAGCCGCACAGCTTGCTGGCAAGGGTGCAGGGCAACCTGCTGTGGCAGGTGTACCAGGGCTTTTTCGCGGTGATCTTCTGGTATTTCGTGCTGGGGCCTGGGGCGGCGCTGGCTTATCGCCTGCTGGCGCTGTGCGGCGAGCACAGCAAGCAGCCTGCGTTGAAGGCGCGGGCCGAACAGCTGCGGCACGTCATGGACTGGCTGCCGGTGCGGGTACTGGCGTTGAGCTTTGCCCTGGTGGGCAACTTCCTCTCGGTCACCCGCGTGATGTTGCACGAGGTGCTCAACTGGCACATCAGTGCCGCGCACCTGGTGGCCAGGGTCGGGCGCATTGCCGATGATATTCCCGAGGAAGAAGACAGCCTGCGCGGGTTGGGGCGGCTGGACAGCTTGTGGGAACTGCTGCTGCGTTGTGCGGTGCTGTGGTATGCCGGGTTTGCGCTGTGGACGGTGCTGGTCTGAACTGAATTTGCT
>NZ_BCBJ01000092.1:0-39957 GCF_001320605.1 Pseudomonas sp. NBRC 111133
GCCTCTTCGTAGCTGCCGGCAAACGCATGGATCACCCCCGCCCGCACCGGTTTGTAGCGCTTGAGCGTGGCAATCACTTGCGCATGGCTGCGGCGTACATGCAACAGCGCAGGCAGCTCGAAGTCGCAGGCCATCTGCAGTTGCGCTTCAAACAGGTCCTGCTGGCGGGTTTTGTCCAGGTCTTCAAGGTAGTAGTCCAGGCCAAATTCACCCACGGCGCACAGCTGTGTATCGCCGCGCAGGCGTTCCAGCCATTCGCGCAACTGAACGAGGTGCTCCGGGCGGTGCTGGTCGAGGTAGACCGGGTGCAGGCCGAGTGCCGCGAACAGGCGCTGATCGGTGCAGGCCAGGTCCCACACCCGCTGGAAATTCGCCTGGTACACCCCCAGCACCACCATGCGTTCCACCCCACGCGCCGCCGCATTGGCCAGCAGGCGCGGGCGGTCGGTGTCGAAGTCGGGGAAGTCCAGGTGGGTGTGGGTGTCAATCAGGCGCATGGTCAGGCTGCAGTGATGCGTTGCTTGAAGGTACGACCAACGGCATGCACACCCGGCTCGTAGCGCTTTTCCTCGATGGCGGCCAGTGCCAGCTCCAGCGCGGTGGCGGCAATCAGGCCATGCTGCTGGGCCATGGCATTGACCGGCAGTGGCAGGAAGTCGAGCAACTGGTTATCGCCAAAGGTGCCCAGCTGCAGTTGGCGCGAATCGGCAGGGCGCGCCTGCAGGGTATCGAACACCCCTTGCAGCAGTACGTACGAGGTCGTCACCAAGGCATCCGGCAGACCGCCCAGGTCGTCGATCAGCTGTTGCATCAGGCGCTGGCCGCACGCGCGGCTGAACGCTTCACCCTGATAGCGGCGCACTTCACCGGCATAGCCTTGCAGCGCCTCGTCGAAGCCGCCGGCACGCGCCTGGCTGACAGACAGCTCAGGGCGGGCGCCGATCAGGGCAATGCTGCGCGGGGCGGCACTGAGCAGGCTGGCGGCCAGTTGGCGGCTGGCATCACGATCGTCGCTGATCACCGAGCAGAAGTGCGCAGGGTCCAGGCGGCGGTCGATGGCGATCACCGGCAGGCCTTTGTCCTGCAAATCGCGGTAGCTGTCGTCTTCCGGTGGCAGGCAGCTGGCGACGAACAGCGCGTCGCAGCGGCGGGCACGGAACAGTTGCTGCAGCTGGCGCTCGCTGTCGGGCTGGTCGTCGCTGCTGGCGATCAGCAACTGGTAGCCACGGGCGCGGGCGCCTTGCTCCAGCTGCTTGGCAATGCGGGCGTAGCTGGGGTTCTCCAGATCCGGGAGAATGAAGCCCAGGGTGCGGGTGTGCCGGCTGCGCAGGCCAGCGGCCTGCGGGTTTGGGGTAAAGCCATGGGCTTCGACCACTGCACGCACGCGCTCGACGGTGGTGTTGCTGATGCGCTGCTGTTCAGCCTTGCCGTTGATGACATAGCTGGCTGTGGTCACGGACACACCGGCCAGGCGGGCGATATCGCTGAGTTTCACCGAATTTTCCTTGTTATTTCCGGGGCTGGCTGTAAGGCCGGACCGGGCATTTTGACCCAGCGCAGGCATCACGCGCAGACGACCATTGTCGCAATTGTCCGACAGGATGGGGCTTTTTACCGGGCAGATTATCGAGTAACGTGGCCGCCTGGTCAGATTAAACGTTTCAGCCGCCGAATTTTCTGCCTCGGCGGAACAGCTGCAAGTTGCTAGCTGCAAGCTACAAGAAGATGCGGCCTGTGCATGGTTCGCTTTTTTCATACAGCTTGTAGCTTGAGACTTGAAGCTTGTGAACTGGCCCTTCATGTGAATTTCACAACAATACTCCAGTACCCGACCGGGAACTGCAAAAGGAGAAGGTCATGCTCGAGCTCGCCAAGGAGCAGATAGCCATGGGCCAGACGGCCGCCGACAAGGCCGAGGCGTTGTGCCTGCTGGCGGACCGGCTGGTCGCTGACGGCCTGGTCGCCGAGGGTTACCTGCAAGGGCTGCAGGCCCGAGAGGCCCAAGGCTCAACGTTCCTTGGCCAGGGCATCGCCATCCCCCATGGCACGCCACAAACCCGCGATCTGGTGCATGCCACGGGCGTGCGCCTGTTGCAGTTTCCCGAAGGCGTAGACTGGGGGGATGGGCAAAGGGTCTACCTGGCCATTGGCATTGCTGCACGCTCCGATGAACACCTGCGCCTGCTGCAGCTGCTCACCCGTGCCCTGGGTGAGACCGACCTGGCCGAAGCGCTACGCCGGGCCAGCTCTGCCGAAGCGCTGCTCAAGTTGTTGCAAGGTGCGCCTCAGGAACTGGCGCTGGACGCGCAGTTGGTCGGCCTGAACGTTCCCGCTGAGGATTTCGACGAACTGGCCTGGCGCGGTGCCCGCCTGCTGCAGCGCGCCGACTGTGTCGACAGCGGTTTTGCCGCCGTGCTGCAACAGGCCGAGCCGCTGCCATTGGGCGAGGGCCTGTGGTGGCTGCACAGCGAGCGTCAGGTGCGCCAACCGGGCCTGGCCTTCATCACCCCGCAGCAGCCACTGCGTTACCGTGACCAGCCGCTCAATGGCCTGTTCTGCCTGGCCAGCCTCGGCACGGCCCATCAGGCTTTGCTTGAGCGCCTGTGCGAAGTGCTGATCGAAGGGCGTGGGCAAATGCTCTACCAGGCCACCAGCAGCCGTGCGGTACTGGAAGTGCTGGGGGGCGAGGCGCCAGCAGATTGGCCCAGTGCGCGCATCGTGCTGGCCAACCCGCATGGCTTGCATGCGCGTCCGGCCAAGGTGTTGGCGCAACTGGCCAAAGGCTTCGAGGGCGAGATCCGCGTGCGCGTGGTCGACAGTGCGCAGCCGGCGGTGTCGGTGAAGAGCCTGAGCAAGCTGCTCAGCCTGGGCGCCCGCCGAGGCCAGACGCTGGAGTTGGTGGCCGAACCGGGCATCGCCGCCGATGCCTTGCCGGTGCTGCTGGCGGCCATCGAACAGGGCCTGGGCGAAGAGGTTGAGCCGCTGGCGCAACGTGAAGCAACCATTGCCAGCGTTGCGGCCGACGTGCTGCAAGCCCCCGTGGCCGGTAGCCGTATCCAGGGCGTGGGCGCTGCCCCCGGCATTGCCAGCGGCCCGGCGCATGTGTGTGTCGAGCGTGAGTTCGATTATCCGCTACGTGGCGAATCCAGTGCTCTGGAGCGGCAAAAGCTGCGTCAGGCCATAGCGGCGGTGGACAGCGACCTGCAGGCTTTGGTGACGCGCAGCGACAAAGCCATTGGCGAGATCTTCGTCACCCACCAGGAAATGCTCGCCGACCCGGCCCTGACCGACGATGTCGAACAGCGCCTTGCCCAAGGCGAAAGTGCTGCGGCAGCCTGGATGGCGGTAATCGAAGCCGCAGCCCGTCAGCAAGAGGCGTTGCACGATGCCTTGCTGGCCGAACGCGCCGCCGACCTGCGCGACATCGGCCGCCGCGTGCTGGCGCAATTGTGCGGTGTGCAGGCCCAGGTTGAGCCGGAGCAACCTTACGTACTGGTGATGACCGAAGTCGGCCCGTCCGATGTGGCGCGGCTGGACCCAAGCCGGGTCGCCGGCATCGTCACCGCTCAAGGAGGCGCCACTGCCCACAGTGCCATCGTCGCCCGTGCGCTGGGCATTCCTGCAGTGGTGGGCGCGGGGGCTGCGGTCCTGCTGCTTGAGCCCGGCACGCCGCTCTTGCTCGATGGCCAGCGCGGCGTGGTCAACGTGGCGCCGCCGGAAGAAGAATTGCAACGCGCCCTGGCCGAGCGTGATGCCCGCGAGCAACGCCTGCAGGCCGCCTGGGCCAACCGCCTCGAACCCGCCGTGACCCGCGATGGCCACGCTGTCGAGGTGTTCGCCAACATCGGGGACAGCAATGGCATCGCCAAGGTGGTGGAGCAGGGCGCCGAAGGCGTCGGCCTGCTACGCACTGAACTGATTTTCATGGCACACCCCCAGGCCCCGGACGTGGCGACCCAGGAAGCCGAGTACCGCCGCGTGCTCGATGGCCTGGACGGGCGACCGCTGGTGGTGCGCACCCTCGATGTCGGCGGCGACAAGCCGCTGCCGTACTGGCCGATCGCCGCCGAAGAAAACCCTTTCCTCGGCGTGCGTGGCGTGCGCCTGACGCTGCAGCGCCCGCACATCATGGAAGACCAGCTGCGTGCCTTGCTGCAGGCTGCCGACAATCGCCCGCTGCGTATCATGTTCCCGATGGTTGGCCAGGTACACGAGTGGCGCGAGGCGCGGGCCATGGTCGAGCGCTTGCGTGCAGAAACCCCGGTGGCCGACTTGCAACTGGGCATCATGGTCGAAGTGCCTTCGGCGGCCTTGCTGGCGCCGCAATTGGCGCGTGAAGTGGACTTCTTCAGCATCGGTACCAACGACCTGACTCAATACACCCTGGCCATCGACCGTGGCCACCCAAGCCTTTCGGCCCAGGCCGATGGCTTGCACCCGGCCGTGCTCAGCCTGATCGACATGACCGTGCGCGCCGCCCATGCCCATGGCAAGTGGGTAGGCGTGTGCGGCGAGTTGGCGGCCGACCCGCAGGCGGTGCCTGTGCTGCTGGGGCTGGACGTTGACGAGCTCAGCGTGTCTGCGCGCAGCATCGCCGAAGTCAAGGCCCTGGTTCGCCAGGCCGATCACCAGACGGCCCGCGCCCTGGCGCGCGAGGCCCTGCAACAAGACAGCGCTGCGGCGGTTCGCGCGCTGGTGGAGCGTTTCTGAAATGGCCAAGATCCTTACCCTCACCCTGAACCCGGCGCTGGATATCACCATCGGCCTGGACACCCTGCGCCCGGGGCAAGTCAACCGCAGCCAGGTGCAACAGAGCCACGCTGCGGGTAAAGGGCTGAACGTTGCCCAGGTATTGGCCGACCTGGGGCACAGCGTGACCGTCGGCGGCTTTCTCGGGCAGGACAACCTGCAGCCATTCGAAGCGCTGATCCAGTGGCGCGGCTTTGCCGACTGCTTTGTTCGCGTGCCGGGCGAAACCCGCAGCAACATCAAGCTGGTCGAGGCCGATGGCCGCGTCACCGATATCAACGGCCAGGGCCCGGAGGTGGATGAGGCAGCGCGTAGCGCGTTGCTGCGCCGCCTGGAACAGGTCGCCCAAGGCCATGATGCGGTGGTGGTGGCCGGTAGTCTGCCGCGTGGCATCAATGCCGAGTGGTTCCGCCAGTTACTCGACCAGTTGAAGGCATCGGGCCTGAAGGTCGCGCTGGACAGCAGCGGCGAAGCCTTGCGTGCGGGCCTGCAAAGCGCACCTTGGCTGGTCAAGCCCAATACCGAAGAGTTGGGCGAGGTACTCGGCCTGGCTGTGGATAACCCGGCGCAACAACGTGCAGCCGCCGAGCACCTGCTGGCCAGCGGCGTCGAACATGTGGTGGTGTCTGCAGGTGAGCAGGGGGTCAGCTGGTTCGCCCGCGACCTGGCCGTACACGCCAGCCCACCCAAGGTGCGGGTCGCCAGCACGGTGGGGGCGGGGGATTCGCTGGTAGCCGGCATGGTCCATGGCCTGCTGCAGGGCGAGCTGCCTGCGCAGACGTTGACCCGCGCCACCGCGATTGCCGCCCAGGCCGTCACCCAGGTTGGCTTCGGCATCCGTGACCGCGAGCAACTGGCGCGTCTGGAAGCTGCCGTGCAACTGACAGAACAACAAGAGGGTTGCCGATGAACATTGCCATTGTCACCGCCTGCCCCAACGGCCAGGTGTCGAGTGTGCTGAGCGCACGCTTGTTGTCCGCCGCTGCCCAGCGGCGTGGCTGGAGTACCAGTGTCGAAGTGCAGGAGGCCGGGCACCCCGAGCGGCAACTGAGTGCGCAGCAGATCGCCGAGGCCGACTGGGTGCTGGTCGTCAGCACTGGCGCAGTGGACCTGGCCCGCTTCGTCGGCAAGCGCGTGTACCAGAGCACACCTTCCCAGGCGCTGGCCGACCGTGAAGGCTTCCTCGATGAGGCAGCCGCCAATGCCCAGCCGTTGGTGGCGGCATCAGACGCCCCAGTCGTTGTTGGCAGCGCTGTCACGCAAATCGTTGCGGTCACGGCTTGCCCGACCGGCGTCGCGCACACATTCATGGCCGCAGAAGCCTTGCTGCAAGCGGCACAGCAGATGGGCTATCAACTCACGGTCGAAACCCAGGGTTCGGTCGGGGCGCGCAATCCCTTGTCTGCCGAGGCCATCGCAGAGGCGGATGTGGTGCTGCTGGCCGCTGACATCGAAGTGCCCACTGCGCGGTTTGCCGGCAAACGGATCTACCGTTGTGGCACTGGCATCGCCCTCAAGCAAGCCCGCGCCACGCTGGACAAGGCCCTGGCCGAAGCCAAGGTGGAAAGCACCGCCGATGCCGCAGCGGCTGCCAGTACGACAAAGGGCGAGAAGACCGGTGTGTACAAGCACCTGCTGACCGGGGTGTCGTTCATGCTGCCCATGGTGGTGGCCGGTGGGCTGCTGATTGCCCTGTCGTTCGTGTTCGGCATCGAGGCGTATAAAGAGCCGGGCACCTTGCCGGCGGCGTTGATGCAGATCGGTGGCGAGGCCGCGTTCAAGCTGATGGTACCGCTGTTGGCGGGCTACATCGCCTGGTCCATCGCCGACCGCCCGGGGCTTGCGCCGGGCATGATCGGTGGCCTGCTGGCCAGCACCTTGGGGGCCGGTTTCATCGGTGGCATCGTCGCGGGCTTTCTTGCCGGTTACAGTGCCAAGGCCATTGCCCGCTGGGCACGCCTGCCTACCAGTCTGGAAGCGCTGAAGCCGATCCTGATCATTCCGCTGCTGGCCAGCCTGTTCACCGGCCTGGTGATGATCTACGTGGTGGGCCAGCCGGTGGCGGCCATGCTCGAAGGGCTTACGCACTTCCTCGACAGCATGGGCACCACCAATGCCATCCTGTTGGGGCTGTTGCTGGGGGGCATGATGTGCGTCGACCTTGGCGGGCCGATCAACAAGGCCGCCTATGCCTTCTCGGTGGGGTTGCTGGCGTCGTCGAGCTACGCACCGATGGCGGCGACCATGGCCGCCGGCATGGTGCCGCCGATAGGCCTGGGCATCGCCACTTTCCTGGCCCGGCGCAAGTTCGCCCAGAGCGAGCGCGAGGCAGGCAAGGCGGCGTTGGCGCTAGGGCTGTGCTTCATCTCCGAAGGGGCGATCCCGTTTGCTGCCAAGGACCCGTTGCGGGTGATTCCGGCCAGTGTCGTGGGTGGCGCATTGACCGGGGCGCTGTCGATGTACTTCGGTTGCAAGCTGATGGCGCCGCATGGCGGCTTGTTCGTGCTGCTGATTCCCAATGCGATCAACCATGCACTGCTTTACCTGCTGGCGATTGTGGCGGGTAGCCTGGTGACGGCGGTGGTGTATGCGGTGATCAAGAAGAGCGAGCGGGTGGAGTTGGCGGAGGCTCCTGTAAAAGGCTAGAGACTTCTGGAGGCATTACTGGCCTCTTCGCGGGCAAGCCCGCGAAGGGGCCAGCACAGGTCACCGCCGATGTTTCTGCCGCAGAGGCACCAACAGATCACCCAACCCGTTGTGGTCGATCTCATGCATCAACGCCAGCAACCCACCCAGCTCCCCCGCCGGAAAGCCCTTGCGCGCAAACCACGCCAGGTAGTCCCCCGGCAGGTCGGCAATGATCCTTCCCTGATACTTGCCAAACGGCATGGTCCGGGTCACCAGCAGTTCGAGGGTTTCCGGCTTCATCTTTGATGCACCTGGCTGTGGAAAAGCGCCGACCATACTGCAATCTGCACGAGGGCCCAAGCGGCAATCATGCAGAACGCCCTCATCAGTGTTCATCTTAATTGCATAACTTATTGAAAATAATGGAATTATTTTTTGTATAAGGCTTGGCACGAACACTGCTCCCTTACAGATGACTATCAACTGCCAAGGAGTTCGTACCATGAGCAACCCCAACAAAGACGTGATCGATGTGCTCAACGACCTGATCGAGTACAGCAAGGATGGCGAGAAAGGCTTCAAGACCTCGGCCGATGATGTGAAGAACCCAGAGTTGAAAGCGTTCTTCGTCCAGCGTGCCGGTGAGTGCGCCAATGCCGCAGGCGAATTGCAAAGCGAAGTGCGCCGTCTGGGCGGCGACCCGGAAACCTCCACCAGCATCAGCGGCGACCTGCACCGTGGCTGGGTCAACCTGAAGTCGATGGTCACCGGCAAGGATGATGAAGCGGTACTCAACGAGGTGGAGCGGGGCGAGGATCACGCGCTCAAAGCCTACAAGGAAGCCCGCGAAAAGCTGGTGAAACTGGGCCGCACCGCCAGCGACATGACCTACAGCCTGGTGGAAAAACAGCTGCAAGGCGTGCAGCGCAACCATGACCAGGTCAAGGCCCTGCGCAACGCTGCCCGCGCCCGTTCTTAAGCCTCAGGCCCCTCTACCCGGTTGCGGCCCATGGCCTTGGCCCGGTAGAGCGCTTCGTCCGCAGCGCCCAGCACCCTGGCCAGGTCGTGCTGGGTGCCGGACAGGCCGATACCGATGCTCACCGTCACCGCGTGGGCATCATCGGCAAACGGCGCTAGCGCCTCGACACTGGCGCGTATGCGTTCGGCCAGTAGTCGGGCGCCGGCCAGGTCGGTTTCCGGCAGCACCACTTGAAACTCCTCCCCGCCATAACGTGCAGCCAGGTCGGCCGGGCGGCGGATGCACGCTTCGATGGTTTTGGCCACTTCACGCAGGGCATGGTCGCCACCGGCATGGCCATGGCGCTGGTTGAACGCCTTGAAATGGTCCACATCCACCATCAGCACGGCCAGGGGCTTGCGGTTGCGTTGCGCGCGAGCCCATTCATGGCGCAGCACCTGGTCCAGGCGGCGACGGTTGGCCAGGCCTGTCAGGCTGTCGGTGGCAGCCAGGGTTGCTAGGCCTTGCTCGGCATCTTGACGGCGGCGCAGTTCGCGGCCCAGCAGCAGGGTCAGCCAGAGAATGCCCACGCAGAGCACGCCGGTAGCGACGCTGACTAGAATCGCGGTACGTCGCCACGATTGGAACACCTCGTCTGCCGAGTGAACCACCAGTACGATCAGCGGCAACTGCGCGACACGGGCAAAGGTGTAGATGCGTGAGTTGCCGTCGCTCCCGGAGCGTGCCGTGAAGTTGCCACTCTGTTCGCTGAGAATACGCTTGAAGTTGGGCCGCCCGGCATAGTTGGTGCCGATTAGTGGGTCTTGCGTGCGCGAGGGCTGGCGGGCGAGCAACTGCCCGTCGGTATTGAACAGGTTGATGCTGCTGTCGTCGCCGATGTCCAGGCGCTGGAACAATTCGCTGAAGTACGACAGGCGCAGTGCCCCTGCCGCCAGCCCGGCGAATTCGCCATTGGGGCCAGAGATACGCCGGCTGAAACTGATACACCAGTCCAGGTCGCCCAGTTTGGCCTTGAACGGCGGGCCCACCAGCAAACCGAGATTGGCGTTGTTCTGATGCGCCTTGAACACCCCGGTATCGCCGAAGTTGGCCTTGCGCGGCACGCTGCTGGTGGAGTCGCCCACTACGTTGCCTTGTTTGTCCAGCCACAGCACATCACCGCGTTTGCGGTCGACGAAGGCTTCATTGAATAGCAGGCGCTGGCGTAGCGGGCCGGGGATTTCCGGCAGTTCCTTGCGTCCGACAGCCCAGATCAGGCCCTGCAGGGACTGATCGTAGAGTTCGGCGTTGCGCAGGATGTCGCTTTCGATCAACTGAACGATGTTGTTGGACGAGCGAATGGCCGACAGCTCGACGCTATCGCGTTCACGCGCCAGCAGATAGCTGACGATGGCGACGATGGCGAGCACGGCAAGGCAACTGCCCAGATTGAGGGTCAGCTCGGGGTGCGACCTGAGGAATGCGAAACGCGGTAATCGGGTGGGCATGCTCGCTACTGCGTGGGCAGGGCCATTCGCGGCGGCGACATTTTAGGGAAGCACGGATTGTCGGACAAGATTTGTCCGACGGAATCACGGTGTGCTGTATTTCAGATTCACACCAGACCCTGTGGGAGCGGGTTCACCCGCGAACACCGGCGAAGCCGGTGCCCAACACCGCGGTGCCTTCTTCGCGGGTAAACCCGCTCCCACAGGGGTTATGTATGAAGCTTAAAAAACGGGATCAGAACACGTTCAGTGGGTAATCCACGATCACCCGCACTTCATCGTTGTCGCTGTTGCTGTCGATCGACGCATAACCCTGGCTACCACGGTGGGTGGCATAGCGCACCAGCACCGACAGGTCTTTCAGGTCACCCTCCTGGAACACGTACTTCACGTCCAGGTCACGTTCCCAGTGCATGGCGTTCTTGCCATCTTCACGGTAATAGTCGTAGTGGGTGGTGTCTTTCACCGCCTTGGTCAGGTCAGCTTCACCGCGCGAGTACGACAGCGAGGTGGTCAGGCCAGGCACGCCGACGCCGGCGAAGTCATAGTCGTACTGCAGCTTCCACGAACGCTCGTTCGGCGCGTTGAAGTCCGAGTACATGCGCGAGTTGTCCAGGTACACGCTGTCGCCCAGGTTGATGTAGTCGAACGGCGTGTTGCCGTTGACCCGCTGGTAGGCGGCGGTGACGCTGTGGAACCCGGCGTTGACGGTGAAGTGAACGCTGTAGGTGTTGTTGTCGATCTTGCCCAGCAGGGCCTGGCCGGTATCCTGGGTGTGGTAGAAGTGCACGCCCGGGTTCAGGCTGACCAGGTCGTTGACCACGTAGGTGTAGTCGAAGTCAGCGTAGTACTGGTTCCAGATGTCCTTCAGCTCGGCGGCGTACAGGTTGGCGGTGATGTTTTCGGTACCGCTCCACGACGCGCCGGCCCAGTTCAGGTGCTTGCTCTTGTCGTGTTCGTTCAGCGCGCCGTAGTAGGTGTCGATACGGCGATGGCCGCTCTGGTTGTACGGGTGGGTGAAGCTCACCTGGCCGCCTTCGAGCAGCAGGCCGTCGATGCTGGTGTTGGTCAGGCTCACGCCACGGAAGGTCTGCGGCAGCATGCGGGTTTCGCCGCCAGCGATCACCGGGTTGGTCAGGAACAGGTCACCGGCTTTCAGCTCGGTGTCGAAGGCTTTCAGCTTGACTGCAGCGCCCGCCGTGGAGAACGAGTGCGGGGCAGCGCCCAGCTCGCCGTCATCCTTGATATGCTCGGGCAGGATGCTGGTGCCGGCATGGCCGCCACCGCCGTCGAGCTTAAGGCCCAGCATGGCATGGGCGTCCAGGCCAACGCCGACCACACCCGGGGTGTAGCCCGACTCGAAGCGCGCAACCGCGCCCTGGCCCCACTCGCGGGTGTCGCGCACGCCGGCGTTGTGGTTGTCGCGGTTGAAGTAGGCATTACGGAAATGCAGGTTGAAGGACGACCCTTCGATGAAGCCATCAGCCTTGTCTTCATCTGCCTGGGCGGCGAAAGGGATCGTTGCAGTCAACGCAATGAACAGCGGGGTAAAACGAAACGCGGAAGGCACCGGTACTAGCTCCTTTGGTGTGACGGTGGGGCAGTTTTTATTTTTGAATGTGCGTCTTTCTTATAAGTAGACGTTACAGCCGGGCTGAGCGTTAAAGCACATAAAAAAAGCCGCTGATTGGCAGCGGCTTTAAAAGGCTAACATATCGGCACCGGTGGTGCCCATGGCGTAGCCAAGGGAAATCTGGAGCAGCGACAGCGCTTGATCAGCTGTCGGCATTGGCATCGACAGAAACTTTGGAAGCTGTCTGTTTTGCATCTTTGGCGGCGTCAGCCT
This sequence comes from Pseudomonas sp. NBRC 111133, assembly GCF_001320605.1. Lineage (NCBI taxonomy): Bacteria > Pseudomonadati > Pseudomonadota > Gammaproteobacteria > Pseudomonadales > Pseudomonadaceae > Pseudomonas > Pseudomonas sp. NBRC 111133. Next base: position 11,690 of record NZ_BCBJ01000092.1, read on the forward strand.
TGTTTGCAGCTACAACGTCGCGGGCTTCTTGGTGGACGGCGGCGAGCTCTGCATTACGGGTGACGAAAGCGCTGGATTCTTCGGCCATGGCCAGGGGCGACAACAACAGGGAAGACAGGACGAAGACGCTGGCAATACCCATACTGTTGGACATTTGAAACTACCTTCTTGCGGTGCAAGTGCTAATGAGGACGGGGGTAAAGTTAGTCCTTTCAATGCACTGGAAACAGACCTGAGTGCGATAAGCACTGTTGCGCAAAAGGTAACGATCTATGAAAAACCAATAGGACTTTCGCCGCAAATCCGCAGTCTAGAGCGCTTTCACGGTTCTCTGTGGGAGCGGGCGAGCCCGCGAAGCAGGCACCGCAGTGTATGGCACGGGCTTCGCCCGTGTTCGCGGGCACGCCCGCTCCCACAGGGACCGCGTTCTGCAGTCAGGTATGGATCGGCAAGCGAATACCGAAGGTATTGGCCCCCGCTGCACTGCGCACAAACACCTCTCCCCCATGCATCAGCGCAATCGCCTTGACGATGGCCAACCCCAACCCATGGTTACCCCCACCGCTGTTGCTGCGCGCCGCATCCACCCGGTAGAAGCGCTCGAACAGCAACGGCAGGTGCTCATCGTCAATCGCCGGCCCCGGGTTGCTCACGGCGATGCTGACCTGCTCCGGCCCGGCATCGATCTGCACGCGGATCTCTTGGTGCGGCGCCGTATGCTGCACGGCGTTGTTCAGCAGGTTGATCAACGCCCGGCGTAGTTGGGCTTTTTCGATGGGGGCGTGAGCATCGCCGCTTACGTTCACGCTGACCTGTGCGTCTTCGAGGATGTAGTCCAGGTAGTCGAGCGTGGTCGCCACTTCCTCGGCCAGCGAGGCCTGGGTCAGGGCAGTGGCCTTGCTGCCTTGGTCGGCACTGGCCAGAAACAGCATGTCGTTGATGATGCTGCGCAGGCGCTCCAGCTCTTCCAGGTTGGATTGCAGCACTTCGAAATAATGCTCGGCGCTGCGGCCTCGGGTGAGCGCGACCTGGGTCTGGCCGATCAGGTTGGTGAGTGGGGAGCGCAGTTCATGGGCAACGTCAGCATTGAAGGCTTCCAGCCGCGAGTAGGCCTGGCTGACACGGTCGAGCGCAGCGTTGAAGGCGCCGGCAAACTGCGCCAGTTCCGGGGCCAGCGCGTGGGTCTTCAAGCGCCCGTCCAGGCGTGGCGGGGCCAGGGCCTGGGCCTCGTTGGACAACGCCAGCAACGGGCGCAGGCCAATGCGCGCCACCCAGTAGCCCAGCACTGAGGCCAGCAGTACGCCAAGCACCGCCAACCCGACAATCGCCACCAGCAGGCTGTGCTGCGCCTGCCAGAAGGTTTCGGTGTCGATGCCGATCAGAAAGCGTAGCGGTGGCCGCTCGCCCAGTGCTGGCAGTTCGCTGACCAGCACCTTGTAAGGGTAGGGGCGGTCCGGCAGGCGCAGGTCGCGCATACCCTGCGGGCCTTCGGCGAAGGCGCGTACCAGCTCGCTGGGGTGGCCGTACTCGTAGGCCGGGTTGCTGCTGACCACCCAGAAGCGGATGCGTTTGTCTTCTTCGCTCAGCAGGTTGAGCTTGTTGTTGATCTTGGCCCAGTGGTCTGGCGTGCCGAAGCGGTTGAGGGTGGATTCGAGCACGCTGAAGCGTGCGTCCAGTTCGGCTTGCGGCAGCAAGTCCAGGCTGTGGTCGACCTGGCGGTAAAGTGCCGAGCCGATCAACACGAACACGCCCAGTGCGACCAGGATGAACAGCGCCGACAGACGCAGGGCGATGGAATTACCCCGCACGGTTTTCCAGGACATAGCCCATGCCTCGGATGGTGTGCAGCAGCTTGTTGTCGAAAGGCCCGTCCAGCTTGGCGCGCAGGCGCTTGATCGCCACTTCCACAACGTTGGCATCGCTGTCGAAGTTGATGTCCCAGACCAGCTCGGCAATCGCCGTCTTCGACAGGATTTCACCCTGCCGCCGGGCCAGTACGCTCAGCAGCGAGAACTCCTTGGCAGTCAGGTCCAGGCGCTGGCCGGCGCGGGTGGCCTTGCGCGCCATCAGGTCGATCCACAGGTCTGCCACCTGCACCTGGAGCGGTTCGTGGCTGCTGCTACGGCGGGTAAGGGCCTGAAGACGGGCGACCAGTTCAAGAAACGAGAACGGCTTGCCCAGATAGTCGTCGGCACCCTCACGCAGGCCGTGGATGCGGTCTTCGACCCGTTCGCGAGCGGTCAGCATGATCACCGGCGTCTGCTTGCGCGCGCGCAAGGCGCGCAGCACGCCATAGCCATCCAGGCCGGGCAGCATCACATCCAGCACGATCACCGCGTAGTCGCCTTCCAGGGCCAGGTGCAGGCCGTCGATGCCGTCCCGCGCCAGGTCCACGGTAAAGCCCTGTTCGCTCAGGCCACGATGCAGGTAGTCGGCGGTTTTTTCTTCGTCTTCGATGATCAGCACACGCATGGTCTTGTCCTAGCTGGTACTTGGCGCTGCCGCACGGGCAGCTTGGCGGCGATGGAACAGGCGCTCCAGGGCCAAGTATATGACCGGGGTGGTGAACAGCGTCAGGGCCTGGCTCACCAGCAGGCCACCCACCACTGCAATGCCCAGTGGCTGACGCAACTCGGCACCGGTGCCGAAACCGAACATCAGCGGCACCGCGCCGAGCAAGGCGGCCAGGGTGGTCATGATGATCGGACGGAAGCGCGTCAGGCACGCTTGATGAATCGCCTGTTCCGGCGTCAGGCCCTGATGACGCTGGGCTTCAAGGGCAAAGTCGATCAGCAGGATGCCGTTTTTCTTGACGATGCCGATCAGCAGCACCACGCCAATCAGCCCCATGATGCTGAAGTCCTGGCCCATGGCCCACAGCAATATCAGCGCACCCAGGCCGGCCGAGGGCAGGGTGGAAATGATGGTCAGCGGGTGGACGAAGCTTTCGTACAGCACGCCGAGGATGATGTACACCGCCACCAGCGCGGCCAGGATCAACCACGGTTGGCTCGACAGCGAACTCTGGAACGCCTGGGCCGCACCCTGGAAGTTGCCGCTGATGGTGTCGGGCATGCCCAGCTCCCGCTGGGTGCGGTCGAGGATGCTTACTGCATCACCCAGTGCCACGCCGGGGGCCAGGTTGAACGACAGGTTGGCCGCCGGGAACAGGCCGTCGTGGCTGATCGACAGCGGCCCGGTGCTGGGCGGCGCCACGTGGGCGACGGCCGACAGTGGCACCATCTCGTTGCTCAGCGGCGAGCGCAGGTAGAAGTAGTTGAGGCTCTCGGCCTTGCCACGTTGTTGCGCATCCAGTTCAAGGATCACCTTGTACTGGTTGGTGTCGGTCTGGAATTCGCTGATCTGCCGCTGGCCGAAGGCATCGTACAGGGCCTGGTCGACATCGGTGGTGGTCAGGCCGAAGCGCGCGGCGGCCTGGCGGTCGATGTCGATGCGGGTAACGCTGGCGCCCAGTTGCAGGTCGTTGGACAGGTCGCGGAACGCCGGGCTTTCCCGCAGCCGGTCAGTCATGCGCTGGGTCCACAGGTTCAGGGCCTCGCCGTCGTTGCTCTTGAGCACGTACTGATACTGGGTGCGGGACGGGCCGGAGCTGAGGTTGATGTCCTGGCCGGCGCGCATGTACAGGACAATGCCCGGTACCTGGGCCAGCTTGGGCCGCAGCCGGTCTATCAGTTCGCTGGCCGACACATCGCGCTCGCCGCGCGGCTTGAGGGCGATCCAGAAACGGCCGTTGGCGATGGTCTGGTTGCTGCCGGTAACGCCCACCGAATGGGAGAACGCGCGCACGGCCGGGTCTGCTCCGATGATTCTGGCCAGCGCCTGATGCTTCTCGATCATCGACGGGTACGAGACATCCGCCGCCGCTTCGCTGGTGCCCAGAATGAAACCGGTGTCCTGCAACGGGAAGAAGCCCTTGGGGATGGCCACGTAGCCAGCCACCGCCAACGCCAGGGTCACGCCAAACACACCCAGGGTCAGGCGCTGGTGGGCGAGGGCGCGGTTCAGACCCTTTTCGTACCACTTGACCAAGCGTTCGCCAAAGCCGCCCTTGTGTTCAGCGGGTGGGCGGCGCATGAACAGCGCGCACAGGGTTGGCGCCAGGGTGAGCGAAACCACCACCGAAATCAGGATGGTGGCCGTGGCGGTCAGGGCAAACTCTTTGAACAGCCGCCCGACCACACCGCCCATGAACAGCAGCGGAATGAATGCGGCAATCAGCGAGAAACTGATCGACACCACGGTAAAGCCGATTTCCCCGGCGCCCTTGAGCGCCGCCGTTCGGCTATCATCGCCGGCTTCCAGGTGGCGGTGGATGTTCTCCACCACTACGATGGCGTCATCGACCACGAAACCCACCGAGATGACGATGGCCACCAGGGTGAGGTTGTTCAGGCTGAAACCGAGCACGTACATCAGTGCGCAACTGGCGATCAGCGAAACGCCGAGCACGCTGGATACCACCATGGTCGCCGACCACTGGCGCAGGAACAGCGCCATCACCCCGATGACCAGGGCCACGGCGATCATCAGGGTCAGTTCGACTTCATGCAGCGAGGCGCGGATGGTCTGGGTACGGTCTTGCAGCACCGACACTTCGACCGAGGCCGGCAGCATCTCTTGCAGCTTGGGCAGGGCGGCCAGCACGCGGTCCACGGTATCGACGATGTTGGCGCCGGGCTGGCGGAAGATCACCAGGTTCAGCCCTAGCTGGTCGCCGGACCAGGCTTTGACGTAGGCGTTCTCGGCGCCGTTGATCACCTTGGCCACGTCCTCCAGGTGCACAGGGGCGCCGTCGCGGTATGAGACGATCAGTTGCGCGTAGTCCTCGGGGTGGAACAGCTGGTCGTTGGCGGCGATGGTCGACACGCTGTGCTCGCCGTACAGCGCGCCCTTGGCCAGGTTCAGGCTGGTCTGTTGGATGGCCTGACGCAGGTCGGCCAGGGTCAGGCCGATGGCGGCCAGCTTCTCGGGCTGCGCCTGCACGCGGATTGCCGGGCGCAGCTGGCCGGTGATGTTGATCAGGCCCACCCCGTCGATCTGGCTCAGCTGGCGGGCCAGCAGGGTTTCGGTGTAGTCGCTGAGGTCGTTGCCGGGCATCTGGTCAGAGCTGACCGTCAGCACCAGCACTGGGCTGTCGGCCGGGTTGACCTTGCGCCAGGTCGGCGGGTTGGGCAGGTCTTGCGGCAGGCGGGCGGTGGCGGTGTTGATTGCGGCCTGCACTTCCTGGGCAGCGGTGTCGATGTTCTTGTCGAGGGTGAACTGCAGGATCAGGGTGGTCGACCCCAGCGCGCTGCTGCTGGTCATCTGGGTCATGCCGGGGATGGCGCTGAACTGCACCTCCAGCGGCGTGGCCACCGATGAGGCCATGGTTTCCGGGCTGGCGCCGGGCAGCTGGGCAGTCACCTGGATGGTCGGGAAGTCTGCCTCCGGCAACGGCGCCACCGGCAAGCGCGGGAAGGCGATGGCCCCCAGCAGCACCAGGGCGAAGGTCAGCAGCAGGGTGGCGATGGGGTGGTCGATGCACCAGGCGGAAACACCGTTGCGCGTGTTCATGGCTGGCTCCGGCGGTCGGCCATTTCCGACGGCGCAGGAGCATCAGGCGTGACCTCGACCCGCGCGCCCGGCTTGAGCCTTGACTGGCCATCAAGCACCAGGCGCTCGCCTGGCTTGACCCCGGCAATGATGTTCAGCCCGCTGTCCTGGTACAGCACCTTCACCGGCACGCTGGTGACCTTGTCGCCGTCCAAGCGGTAGACGAAGTGCCCGTCGACGCCGCGCTGCACCACCGGTGGCGGCACCACCAGGGCGTTTTCTTCCACGGCGGTGCGCAGGCGAAGGGTGACCAGCTGGCCCGGCCACAGGTGGCCGTCCTTGTTGTCGAACTCGGCTTTTACCCGCACGGTACCGGTGGTGCCGGAAATCTGGTTGTCGATCAGTGCCAGGTGGCCTTCGCCGAGCAGGCTGCGGTCGCCGTCGGCGTCCATGTAGGCCTGCACCAGCGCCGGGGTGGGTGCCTTGAGCAGGCTTTGCAAGGTTGGCAGCATCTGCTGCGGCAGGGCGAATTCGACGGCGATGGGGTCGATCTGGGTGACGCTGAACAAGCCTTGGGTGTCGCTGGTGCGTACCAGGTTGCCCGGGTCGACATTACGGATGCCGACGCGCCCGGTGACAGGTGAACGGATCTGCGTGTAGGAAAGCTGGACCTCGGCGTTGGCGATGGCCGCCTGGTTGCCTTTGACCGTGGCCTGCAACTGGTTGACCAGCGCCTGTTGCTGGTCGAGGGTTTGCTTCGAGACGCCGTCATCGCTGCTGAGCAGGCGGTAGCGCTTGAGGTCGACGCCAGCCACCTGGATCTGTGCCTGGCTCTGGCCGAGCTGGGCGCGGGCCTGGTCGAGGCTGGCGCGGATGCTGCGGTCGTCGAGGGTGGCGAGCAGGTCGCCTTCCTTGACCCACTGGCCTTCCTTGACCAGCACCTGGGTGAGTACACCTTCGACTTGTGGCCGTACTTCAACACTGTGCAGTGACTGAACTGTTCCGATGGCGCTGGCGTAGCGCGGCACGTCTTGCTGGGCGACGCTGACCACGCGCACGGGGATGGCCGCCTGCGCACGGGCAGCGGGTGCAGGCTGGCGCTGGCTGTACCAGCTGCCCGCGACCACCAGGACAAGAAGCGCCAGGGCAGCGAGGATGACAGAGCGGGACGGACGTCGCATCGGTGCGGGCACCTTGGCCAGAGGGGAGGGAACGGTAGTCTGTACTCAATTTTATAGCCCCCGAACCGGGTCGGCAGCGTGACCGCTGGCTGACAGCGCTGTCAGTTTCGGGCCTTAAGGTCAGTGCGCCACTGGCTTGTGTGAAAGTTTGCGCGATTCCTGTGGGAGCGGGCACGCCCGCTCCCACAATTACCGTGTATGCCTTTTCGCAGTGAGTCAGGCTAGAAGCCAATGAACGCGTAATACACCGGAGTTTCGCTGGTAGTGCGCAAACCAAGCCCCTGCAAGCTCGCGACCAGCGCCTCATCCTGCACATGCAAGGTCCACTGTCCCCCGTCATCCCCATGCACCTGCGCCAGCGCAGTGGCAAACGCCCCCATGTCCGGCAGGTAAGCCGTAAAACCATTACCCTTGAGCGCACTGGTGGTCATGCCCAGCGCCTGGCACACCGCCACCTTAGCCGCAATGTCATCCCGGTCGGCCTGCCGCGAGGCTTGTACCAGCGCTTCCAGCTCCGCATCGACCAGTTGCGTACCGTGGATCAGTTCCGGCCCCTGCTGCCAGGCTTCTGCCGGGCAGTCCTTGTTGTCCGGGCGCAGCGGAATGTGTGGGTTGATTTCCACCGGGTAGATGCGACAGACCAGCGGGCGCTGGTCGTAGATGGTGCAAAGGTCGTTGTCGTCGAGGTTGCGGCAGCGCCCGGGGTTGAAGGCGGCAAAGGTCACCGACACGCGTGCTTCGCCGTCGCCGCAGTGCACGGGATGGGAGCGGCGCAGTACATGTTCGCGCTGATCAGCCGGCATGCCGGGGCCGTCGGTGATGAACGCCTCGATCAGCACCACTACCTGACCGGCATCGTCCGCCCAGCGTCGCGCTTCATCAAGCGTCAACGGTACATGGTGGCCCGTGCAGCACTTGCCGCAACCGGTACAGCCGAATCGCAAGCTGTCGCTCACTTGGCCTCCGGGCTCCACTCGCTGACAAAGGCACGCTGGTGCTGGCGATCGTACAGGCACAACTCGGTGCCGGTGCGCTGCTGCATGTGCTTCTGTGGGTACACGCCTTCGATCAGCAGGGCGTTCATGCCCACCTGGTCATCGAACTCGGCGGGCTTGCCACGGGCGTGGGCGTCCTTGAACTGGCTGGCAGCCAGGCAGGCCTTGAGCATCTGTTGGCGCTGCTCGTTCCAGGCCTGGCTGCTGGAGGCCTGTGCGCTACCGCTGAAAAGGACGCAGCTGATCAGGATGGAGCTGAAGAACTTCATACGCGGTTCCGGCAGTTTTTTTACGAGGGGCGCGAATTATGCCCGACTCACCCCCGGCGGCAAGCCGGGGAAGTTGTCGCTGAATATATCAGCGCTCGGTGAACACCACGGTACGCGCGGCCACCACCAGACAATCGGTCAGCTCCGGTGAGGAGAACTTGGTAAGGATGGCGTTGGCCCCGGCCTGGGTTGCCTTTTCGCTGCTCATGGCGCTGTCCAGCGAGGTGTGCAGCAGCACGTAAAGGTGCTGGAAATCGGGGGTTTCGCGCAGGGTGCGGGTGAAGGCGTAGCCGTCCATTTCGCTCATTTCGATGTCGGAAACGATGATGTTGATCTCCTGCGACGTACCCTGCAGTTCCAGCAACACGTTAATGGCGTCTTTGGCGCTGCGCGCAGTGTGGCATTCGATGCCCAGGTTACGCAGGGTGTGCACTGACTGCTGCAGGGCTACCTGGCTGTCGTCCACCACCAGGATATTGGCGGCGGCCAGCAGGCTGGCGTCTTCTTCGCTCAAGGTGCCATGGGGCGGTTCGGCCACGGGTGGGGCGATGGCATGGATGACTTTTTCGATGTCCAGCACCTGCACCAGGGTGTTGTCCACCCGGGTTACGCCGGTGATGAACGAGCGGTTGCCTGAACCAAAGGGCGGCGGTTTGATGTCGGTGCTCAGGCAATGCACGATGCGGCTGACCGCCTGCACATGCAGGCCTTGGCGCGACCGGCTGATCTCGGTGACGATCAGGCAGCCGGCGTCCGGGTCGGCAAGAGGTCGCTCGCCAATGGCGCGGGACAGGTCGATGACCGACAGCGAATGGCCGCGCAGGGTCGCCACGCCTTTTACGTGGGGATGCGCCTCGGGCAGCTTGGTCAGCGGCGGGCAGGGGATGATCTCGCTGACCTTGAGCAGGTTGATTGCCATCAGCTTGCCGCTGCGCAGGGTGAACAGCAGCAGGGACAGCGAGTCCGCGCGGGCATTTTGCGTGGCCATGGTGACCTTCGGTGGGGAACGGGGGATAACCGGTTATCGGCCCTTTGGTGGATGGCTTTAGGGTGGTGATGGAAGTTGATGGGTTCGCCTTTTTTTTTTGTTGTCGACTCGACCGAGCGCCGCCCGCGCGGCGCATCGCGAGCTGCGCTCGCTCCTACGTTTTTTTCGGGCCAGTTATGGCTGTGCCAGGCCCGCGCGCCCGCCTTGTTTGTACGACACGATATCGAGCCATGCGCCAAGGCGTTCGCGCACAAATCCCACAGAAAAAATTGGCCGGAAACAAACGTAGGAGCTCGCGATGCGCCGCGCGGGCGGCGCTCGGTCGCACCAGCAACACAAAAATCATGTCGTACTCTAGCGTTCGCGCAGGGCCTCCCTGGCCCGGTTCAGTGGCTTGATCAGGTAATCCAGAATGGTCTTCTCCCCGGTGCGGATATCCACCGTGGCCACCATCCCCGGTACAATTGCAAAGTGCTTGCCGGCCTTGTTCTGCAAGCTGTCCTGCTCGGTACGGATGAACACCCGGTAGTAGTAGATCTCGGGCTTCACTTCATCCTGCAAGGTGTCCGGCGAAATGCCCACCACCTTGCCATCCAGCCCGCCGTACACCGAATAGTCATAGGCACTGATCTTGACCTTGGCCGCCTGGTCCGGGTGGATGAAGGCAATGTCACGCGGGGCGATGCGGGTTTCGATCAGCAGGCGTTCGTCCATCGGCACGATCTTCATCACCTGGCCCCCGGGCTGCACCACGCCACCCAGGGTGTTGACCTCGATGTCCTTGACGATGCCGCGCACCGGCGAACGCAAGGTCAGGCGGGTAAGCGAGTCGCTGCGCCCGCGCACCACTTCCGACAGGCTGTCGGCCTCGGCGCTGGCTTTGGCCAGTTCTTCCCGGGCCCGCACCAGGTAGTCGGAGCGGGCTTCGTTGGCTTTCAGTTCAAGCTCTGAACGCTGGCGGTTAAGGCGGATCACTTCAACCCGGCTGGAAGCGCCCATCTTGGCCAGGTTTTCGGTGATCTTCAGTTCGCTGCGCACCAGTTGCAGTGAGTCCTGGATGCCCGCCAGGGTTTGCTCCAGACCGCGGCGGCGGGTCTGGTAAAGCGCGGTTTCGGCGTCGATCAGTTCGGGCGAGTCGCGCAGGCTGTCGGGGAAGGTCAGCGGCTTGCCGGTTACCTCCGCCTGCAGGCGGGCCTGGCTGGCCTTGGCGGCGCGGTACTTGGCTTCACTTTCGCCAACGCTGGAGGAGGTTTTGGTCGGGTCGAGCTGTGCCAGCACCTGGCCGCGCTCGACCAAGTCGCCTTCGGCCACGCTCATCTGCGCCACGATACCGCCCTCGAAGGACTGGATCACCTGCTCCCGCGAGCTGGGGATGACCTTGCCGGTGCCGGTGGACACCTCGGTCACCTCGAACCAGGCGGCCCAGGCCAGGAACGCGGCCAGCATCACTGCGCAAATCGTGATGATACGTCCGGCGCGGAACACCGCCTGGTCGTCCTGCCCATCCAGATAGGAGGCCGGAAGTTCATGGTTGCTCATGCCTGGGCTCCTTGCAGTTTGGCCAGCGCGGCATCGCGCGTGTCATCGATGACAATGCGCCCGCCGTCGAGCACCAGGATGCGGTCGACCCGTTGCAGTACGCTCAGGCGGTGCGTGGCGATCACCAGGGTGCGGCCCTGGCAGAAGCGTTCGAGGTTATCCAGCAGCTTGCGCTCGGTCATGTCGTCCAGCGAGGCGGTGGGTTCGTCCAGCAGCAAAACCTGTGGCTGGCGCACCAGCAGGCGCGACAGCACCAGGGCCTGGCGCTGGCCGCCCGACAAACCCAGGCCACCTTCCAGAATCAGGTGGTCCATGCCCTTGGGCAGGCGGCGCACGAAGTCCAGTGCGCCGGTGGCCGCCAGCGCGGCCACCAGTTCCTGGTCGCTGGCCTGGCCGGCGCCCAGGGTGAGGTTTTCCCGCAGGGTGCCGTGGAACAGCCGAGCGTATTGCGGCAGCAGGCCGACGTCACGGCGCAGGTCGGCAGGGTCGAGGTGGGCCATCGCGATGCCGTCCAGGCTGACTTCGCCTTGCACCAGGTCCATGGCCCCGCCCAGGGCTTGCAGCAGGGTCGACTTGCCGGCGCCATTGCGCCCGAGCACGGCAATGCGCTCGCCCGGTTGGATGTCCAGTTGGCCGATATTCAGTACCGGTGGCGATTCTTCGCTGTAGCGGAAGTTGGCCTGGCGCAGGCGGTACTCGCCACGAATGGCTGGCAGGTGTACGCGGGCCTCGCCTTCGGGGTGGTCGACCGGGGACTGCATCAGCTTGTCCAGCCCTTGCAGGGCCACCTTGGCCTGCTGCCAGCGGGTCAGTACATGGGTCAGTTGCGCCAGCGGTGCCATCATCCGTGACGACAGCATCGACGCCGCCACCAGGCTACCGGTGGTGAGGTCGCCGGCGATCACCATGGGCGCGCCGATCACGATGACCACGGCAAACACGGCGCCCTGTACGTTCTGCGTCCAGGTCACCAGGCCATTGGTGAGGGTGCGCAGGCGCAGGTTGGTGTGGGCGCAGGCCGCGTTGTACTGGTTCCATTGCCGCTCGAAGCGCGCTTCGGCTTGCAGTGCCTTGATTTCGTCCAGGCCCTGGATGCTTTCCACCAGCATGGCGTTGCGCAGCGCCGACTCGCGCATGGAGGCGTTGGCCAGCCGCGCCAGGCGCCGCTGTGCCAGCACCCCGGGCACTACCATGGCCAGCAGTGCGACCAGCGGGATGAACACCAGCACACCGCCGATCAACCAGAACACCAGCAGGAACAGCAGGAAGAACGGCAGGTCGGCCAATACCGTGGCCGTGCTGGAGGTGATGAGGTCGCGTATCGATTCCAGCTCGCGCAGTTGCGAGATGAACGACCCTGTGGACTTCGGCCGCACCGAGTTGCGCAGGCGCAAGGCATGCCCGTAGACCAGGTCGCTCACCCGCAGGTCGGCGCGCTTGCCGAGCAGGTCGGTCACCTTCAGGCGCAGCAGGCGCATGCTGAAGTCGAACACCAACGCCAGCACCACACCGCCAAACAGCACGTACAGGGTGGGCAGCGATTCGGCCGGGATTACCCGGTCATACACCTGCATCGAGAACAGCACCCCCGCAAGGGCCAGCACGTTAGCCACCAGCGAGGCGACCATCACTTGCCCATACGGGCGCAGGTCGCGCAGCACGATGCGGGCGAACCAGTGGCGGTCGTAGGGCGCGGTGTAGTCGTCGGTGCGCACGTCGCGCAGCGGCCGCGCCGGGCGCAGCAGGGCGACACGGTTAATGCGGCCTTTGAGGCTGTCACGCGGCAGGCGTGAGGTCAGGCCCTGGTCGCCGGCAAATACCACCGCCAGGTCGTCCTCTTCAGTGACCGACTCGACCACCGCCAGCTGGCCATCGTCCAGCTCCAGCACCAACGGGGTTCGCCATTGCCGCAAGCCCTTGGCATCGAAGCGCACGAAGCGCAGGGCCAGGCCAGCCTGGCGCGCCATGTGGCGGAGGATTTCGTCCAGCGGGCGGGCGTCCTCGACGGCGGCCAGGCGAATGCGTTGTGGCGACACGTCCAGGCGGTAGTGATGCGCTACTTGCAGCATCACCTCCAGCCATGGCCCAAGTTCTGGCCGGTGAGCCGCTTCGGGCGCAGCAGCGGGCGCTTGGTTGGGCAGGGTCACATTGATGGAATCGGTCATGGCTGGATCTCCACCCCTTGCAGGTTGCGCCCCTCAAGGCCAAAGGCCGTGCGCAGGGCGCCGGTGTTGTACAGGCAGTCGACATCCAGGCGCAGCAGGTCGGAGCGGGTGCCGGCGAGTTCGAAGCGTGACTGGTAGATCTCCTGCTCGGCGTTGAGCAGGTCGAGCAGGGGCCGCGTGCCCAGGTCCAGGTACTGTCGGCCGTAGAGCATGCGCGCCTCCTGGATGCTGACCTGGCGTGCCTCCAGCGACGTCAGCCGTCGCCCGAGCCCGGAGGTTTGCGCCATGGCCTCGGCCAGGCCGCGACGGGCCTGCAGGCGTGCCGCATCCTCGGCAGAGTCGGCGGCGGTCAGCGCATGGCCGGCAGCGCGGGTGCGGGCGCTGATGGCGCCGCCCTGGTAGATGGGCACTTCGACGTTCAGGTAGATGCCGGCCTGGGTGCGGTCCAGGCGTGCGTTGTCGCGGTTGTAGTCGTCGTCCAGGTAGTGGTTGACCTGGGGTTGCAACGACAGGGTCGGGTAGGCTTCGGCCTTGGCCTGGGCCAGTTCGGCCTGACCTTGGGCGCGCTGGGCCAGGGCCATCAGCACGGCGGGCAGGCGGTCATCGCCCTGCGAGGGCCGTTTGCAGGCCTGGTTCAGCTCGGGCGGTGCTTGCTCGGTCAGCGCTGGCGGGGTAACGCGCCCCATCAGGGCCGCCAGGGTGGAACGCCAACGTTCGTATTGCGACTGGTATTCCTCCAGCGTGGCGCGGGCGCTTTCCACGCGGGACTCGGCTTGCACCACGTCGGAGCGGGTGCTGGCGCCCATGTCGCTGCGCTGGCGGGCCATCCTGGCAATGTCGCCGACCCCGCGAATCTGGTCGCGGGCGATAGTCATCAGTTGTTCGTAGCGTCGGGTTTCGATCCAGGCGTAGGCCGTGTCGCGGGCCAGTTCGTCGACCACCAGCAGGATGTTGGCCTGGGCACGGGCGGCGGCGGCCTGGGCCGCGCTGACGGCATTGTCGACCTTGCCGAAGTCGTAGAGCATCTGCTTGAGCGACAGGTTCAGTGCCTGGCTGTTCCGGTCACCGCCGTAACCGGTGTCATAACCGGTGCGGATACCGCCGGAAATCTGCGGGTAATACCCCGCACGGGCGACGTTGATGCCTTCACCCTGCTTGTACAGGTTGCCGATGGCTTCGGCGATGCTGGGGTGCCATTGCGCGGCTTGCAGCACCGCGTCGGTCAGCCCCAGGCGCTCGCCACTGGCCACTGGGGCCATGCCGATAGCGGGGCGGGCGGGCACCGCTTCGGGCGCATCGCGTAGCAGCGATGGCCCGATCTGGCGCAGTTGTGGGTCGATGTCGTCGGCTGCCTGGGCGGCCGGGTGGAAGTTCAGCACCAGGAACCCGAAGGCGCCCAGCAACAGCGGTGACAGCGGACTGCTTCGCTTCACATAGTTCCCTTACTTGCTGGTCGTCCATGCCGCCGGGCGCGTGCCCGGCGGGTTTGCAGCGGCCTCAGACCACATGGATACCGTTCTGCACCCACAGGTGATGGCTCGGATCCTCCTGGGCCGTGTATTGGTTATAGTCGATACCGTCGGCGGTTTGGTTCCCGACCAGCGTCCAGTTGTCTGTCATGTGAACCGTGTCTTTGTCGTCCCCCTTGATGATCAGTGTGTCGTTGCCGGTTTCGGTGATGGCCACCACGTCCGCCAGGTTCAGGGTCAGCGCGACCGCGCTGGTGTCGTTGAGGTCGATGACTTCGATGTCATGCACCCGGTCGGCCAGGTTGCCCAGGTCGATGCTGGCATCGCCGCCGTCCCACAGCAGGGTGTCGGTCCCTGTGCCACCCTCGACGCTGGCGAAGTTCTGGTCAACCACCACCAGGGTGTCGTCCCCTGCGCCACCCTGCAGGGTGATATGGCCACCCTGGCTGCCATCGAGATGGTCATTGCCGTCGGTGCCGGCGATCACCTCTGTGGAAGCCGAAGCGGCCACACTGGCGAGTGCTACCCCTTCGTCACCGGTATCGGAGAGCAACGACATCGTGCTGGTGAGGCCGGCGGAGTTGTCCAGATTGATGGTGAGCGTAGCGGTGTCGGTGGTGCCGTTGGGGTGGGTCAGCTCGTAGGTGAAGGTGTCGTGCTGGCCGATGGCTGTCGACGTGAGCCCAGAGTTGAGGGTGTAGGTGTAGCTGCCGTCGGCATGCACGAGCAGCGTGCCGTAGGTACCCGCCACGCTCACTCCGTTATAGCCCGGGATGGTGAAGGTGTTGGCTGCCGTCAGCACACTCAGCACGGTCAAGGCTGAACCCACGGTGTCATCTGCGAGCAGGTTGCCGGTTGCCGTGGTCGCGCTGCTGACCACGAACTCGGTGAGGTGCGTGGTGGTGGCGTTCACGCTGGTGGTGAGGGAACTGAGCAAGCCTATGCCGCCCGCTGTAACGCGTATGTGGTAGGTGCCCGTCCCTTGGTTCTGGAAGGTATAAGCCGCACCGCCACCCAGCAGGCTGACCAATGAGCTGCCAGGCACCGACTGCACCAGCACATACTGGCCGGTGGCCGGATTGAGCTTGAGCAACTCGATGGTGGTGCCGTTGAGCAGGCTCAACAGGTTGGTGGAGTTGACCACCACCTGCAGGTTGGCCGTGGTATCGGCAGCAACCGAGGTGGTGTAGGTAGCCTGGCGCGTGCCGATCACCGGCAGGCTCAGCGTGCCCAGCGAGCTGCTGCTGGTGTCCACACGGTTGACCAGGGTCAGGTAGCTGAAGCCGACGTCGTTGACGGCATCCACCACCGTGGCCGGCGCACCGTAGTTGATGTTGCTCCACACCTCCGTGGCCTGCGGGCTGTCGATACGTACATACAGGTTGGCAGAGTCGGACAGGCCGTTCGCGTGCACCAGCTGATAGCTGAACACATCGACCTTGCCGACACTGCTCGGGCTGCCGTTTGGCGTGTAGGTGTAGCTGCCGTCCGCACGGATCACCAGTGTGCCGTATAGGCCTTGTACCGTGGTGGCGCTGCCGGCCGCGACATAACTGCCGTCCTTGAACACCTGGAGCACGGCGGCGCTGTCCGGGCCACGTGCGTCCACAGTGCCATCGGTGCCCACATCGGTGATGACGTTGCCGGTGGTGGCGGTGCCAGTCCCGGTGAACTGGGTCAGGCTGGTGGCCGTGATGTCCAGCGAAGTGGTCACGTTGGTGATCAGGCCAATGCCGCCACTGCCCACGGTCAGGCGGTAGTCACCGGCTTGCAGTGTACCGATATCGACCTGCAGCCCCAGCGGCAGCACGATCAGGTCGAGCAGGCCCTGGGTGTTGCCGGTAGCCAGCGTCACCCAAGCGCCCGTCGCGTCTTTCACTTGCAGGGTGAATGTGGAGTTGTTGAGCAGCGCCAGTACGCTGTTGGTGGTCAGTGTCAGGGTCGGGTCCACCGTGGTGCCAGCGGCTACGGTCCAGGTGTAGGTCTTGGTGAAGCCCGACAGCAGCGTGGTGAAGCTGTCGGTGTAGGTCTTGGTCGCGGTGACCGGTACCAGGTTGACCGTTGCCGTTGCCAGGTTGTCGCTGGCAATGACCGGGGCGTTGGCATCCACATCGGGCGCGGTGATGGTGACGTTGCCCGATACGTTGCCACGCGTGTCGGTGAGGCCGACCGAAAGGACCTGGCCGTTGTCCTGAGGCGGGCTCAGGGTCACGGTGAAGCTGCCGTTCGGTTGTACGGTCGCGGTTTGCAGCACGGTACCGCTGGCGCTGCGCACAGTGACGGTGGCGCCTGCTTCGCCGGTACCGGTGAGGGTACTGCCGTCGGCACTGATCTGCAGGTTGCCGGCCACTGCGGGCGGGGTCAGGTCTGGTGCGGTCAGCGCGGTAGCGGTAGACACGTTGCCGGCACTGTCGGTCAGGGTGACGCTGAGCGCCTGGTTGTCGATTTGTGCGGCCGTGAGGCTGACCACGAACAGACCATTGGCGCCCACCGTTGCGGTGCCCAGGACAGTGCCGGCACTGTTGCGCACGGTGACGGTGCTGCCGACCTGGCCAGAGCCGCTGACCGAGGTGCCGTTGGCATTGATGGCCGCCACCGGTGCTGCGGGTGGCGTGGTGTCCGGTGCAGTCAAACTGGTGCTGGCGGACAGGTTGCCGGCTGCATCGGTCTGGCGCACCACCAGCAATTGCCCGTCATTCTGTGGCGAGGTCAGGGTGATGCTGAAGGTGCCGTTGGCTTGCACCACGCCGGTACCCACCTGGCCACTCGGGCCTTGCACGGTGACGGTAGCACCTGCTTCGCCGTTACCGGTCAGCACCGTGCCTAGGCTGTTGATGGTCACGTTGGTCGGCACGGCTGGCGGCTGGACATCAACGGCCGTGTAGCTGGTGCTGCCAGACGTGTTCCCTGCAGCGTCGGTCTGGCTCACGCCCAGTACCTGGCCATTGAGCTGCGCCGCGTTGAGGTTGACGGTGAACACGCCACCGCCATTCACCAACGCCGTTCCAAGCACGTTGTTGCTGGCATCGCGCACGGTCACCGTGGCTCCGGCCTCACCGGTACCGGTGAGCACCAGGCCATTGGCCGACAGGCTGGTAACCACCGGGTTGGCCGGTGGGGTGATGTCGGCCGCTTGCAGGAAGAACGGCTGCGATTCGCCGCCCAGCAGCGAAACTGCCGTCACCGAGATGTGCTGGCCGTTGAGTTGAGCCGCGTTCAGCGTGATGCTGAAGCTACCGGTTCCGATGTTGGCGAGGCCTGAACCTATCAAGTTGCCTGCGGCATCGTAGACGCGAATGCTTGCGCCGGCTGCGGCCGTACCGGTCAAGGTAAGGCCGTCGCTGCCCAGAATCGCATTGGTCGGTGGTTCGGGTGGCGGCACCAGAGGGGTGACGTATGTCACGGCGTCAGAGGTATTGGTACCGTCTGACTGGCTCACGGAGAGGAAGGCGGCTGAGCCCGGCGTCGGCGAAAGGTTTATCTGGAAGTTGCCAGCGGCGTCCACCACGCCGGTCCCGATCACGGTGCCAGTAGGGCCACCGACTCTGACGGTGACCGTGGCATTGGCTTCGCCCCTGCCGGTCAACGAGCTATAGGTATTGTCGATCGCCAGGTTGGTCACCACGGCGGGTGGCGAGGTGTCGTTGGTTTGGTAGCTGGCGGGTACCGAGGCATTGCCGGCCGCGTCCGTAGACACCACGGTCAGCAGTTGGCCGTTGTTCTGTGCCGGATTGATGACAACGGTGAACTCGCCGTTGCCACCCACCACCACCGTACCCACGATGCTGTTGTCAGGGCCGCGAACAGTGATGGTGGAGCCGGCTTCCGCCGTACCGGTCATCGACGTGCCTGCCGGGTTGAGCAGCAGGTTGCCTGGCTGCACCGGCGCTGTCAGGTCTGGTGCGGTTACCTGCAAGGGCGCCGACGGGTTGCCGGTGGCGTCCTGGGCGATCACCGTCAGTACCTGGCCATTGATTTGCGGGTTGTTCAGGTCGAGCACAAAGGTGCCGTCCGGGTCGACTGTCACCTGGCCCAGCAGGTCGCCGTTGTTGTTGACCACGGTGACGCGGGTGCCGGCTTCGGCGGTACCGATCAGTTGGGTGCCGCTGTCGTTGAGGCTGGCGATCACGGTGGCCGGCGGGGTGATGTCCAGTGCCGTGACCGTGCTGACCGTCGATACGTTGCCGCTGCTGTCGGTCAGGGTGACCTGCAGCAGTTGGCCATTCAGTTGCGGGGTATTGAGTTCGACCACGAAGGTGCCATTGGCAGCCACCACGGCAGTGCCAATCTGTGTGGTGCCGACATACACGCGCACGGTAGCGCCCGCTTCGCCGACACCGCCCAGTTCATCGCCTGCCACACTGAGCTGCAGCGCGGTTGCGGCGGCGGGTGGCGTATGGTCCGGTGCTTGAACGGTGACCGGCAAGCTGATGTTGCCGGGTGGGTCGGCCTGCTGCACCGACAGCACCTGGTGGTTGATTTGCGCGGGCGACAGCTCGACGCGGAAGGTGCCGTCTGCCAGCACTGTGCCGGTACCCAGCACGGTGCCGGCGGCATTGCTGACGGTGACCGTCGCGCCTGCTTCGCCCAGGCCGCTGACTACACTGCCGTCGGCGTTGATCACCACGGCGGTAAGGGGAGCTGGCGGTGTGAAGTCCGGGGTTTGCAGGGTGGCCACGGCCGACACGTTGCCGGTGGCATCGGCCTGGGTGAAGCTGAGCAGCTCGGCGTTACCCAAGGCCGGGCTCAGCGTGATGGTGAAGTGCCCGCTGGCATCGACGGTGGCGCTGCCGATGGGCTGGCCTGCCGGGTTGGTGACGGTGACCAGCGCGCCCACTTCGCCGCGGCCGGTGATGGTCACGCCATCGCTGGATATTGCCAGCGCGGTGGGTGCTGCGGGTGCCGTGGTGTCCGGTGCAGTGATGGCGCTGGCGGCGGACTGGTTGCCGGCGGCATCGGTCAGCACCACCTGCACCTGCTGGCCGTTGGCCTGAGGCGAGGCGAGGTTGACCTGGAAGGTGCCGTCGGCGCGGACCGTTGCGTTGCCCAGCACCGTGCCGTCGGCGGCCAGCACGCGAACAGCGGCCCCCGCTTCACCGGTACCGTTGAGCAGGCTGCCACCGCCGGCGAAGGCCAGGTTGCCAGCCGCATCTGGCGCCACGCGGTCGGGGGCAGTCAGGCTGACGCTGTTGGACTCGTTGCCGGCTACATCGGACTGGCTGGCGCTGAGCTGTTCACCGTTGATCTGCGGGGCGCTGAGGTTGACGCTGAAGTTGCCGCTGGCATCCACCAAGGCGGCGCCCAGGTCGATCCCCCCTTCGCCGATCACGGTGACCGTGGCACCTGGCTCACCGCGCCCAGTGAGTATCAGGCCGTCGTTGGACAGCACCAGGTTGGTCAGTGGTTGCGGTGCGGTGGTGTCCGGTGCCTGCAGGGTCGCCGGCAGCGACACTGCGCCGTCGCTGCCGGTGGCGCTTACCTCCAACCGTTCGCCGTTGGCCTGGGCGCTGTCGAGGTTGACGGTGAAGGTACCGTCGTTGGCTACCGGGCTGCTGCCCAGCAATACGCCGTTGGGGCCATACACCTTGACCGTACTGCCTACCGTAGCGGTACCGGTCACCGACAGGCCGTCGGCAGCCAGTACCAGGTTGTCCGGTGTCGCCGGTGCCAGAAGGCCCGGCGCGGTGACGTTTTGTGCCGGGGAGACGTTCTGTGCGGCGTCGGCCTGGACCACGCTCAGGTTTTCACCGGTGATCGCGGCTGGCGACAGGGTGACGCTGAAGTGGCCGTCACTGCCGACCGTGGCGGTGCCCAGCACGGTGTTGTCGGGTGCCCGTACGGTGACGGTCGCACCGGCTTCGCCATTGCCTGTCAGGGTGGTGCCACTGGCAGACACCGCCAGGTTGGTCACGGCCGCCGGCGGCGTGGTATCGGCTGCGGTGTAAGGCGCGGCCGGTGAAACGTTGCCAGCCGCGTCGGTAGCCGTTACCTGCAGGGTCTGCCCGTTGGTCTGGGCGCTGTTCAGGGTGACCTGGAAGGTGCCGTTGCTGCCGGTGGTCGCCGTGCCCAGCACATTGCCGCTGGCATCGCGCACGGTTACGGTGCTGCCGGCTTCGGCGTTACCGGACAGTTGCAGCCCGGTGGCGGCGAGGGCCAGTGCAGTCGGTGCAGCCGGTGGGGTGAAGTCCGGCGCGGTAACGGCCACGGCGGCAGAGGTGTTGTTGCCCGCGTCGGTTTGCGTAACGCTCAGGTGCTGGGCGTTGAGCTGGGCGCTGTTGAGGGTGAGGGTGAAGCTGCCGTTGGCGGCCACCAGGCCTGTGCCGATGATGGTGCCATCCGGGCCGCGCACGGTGACTGTGGCACCGGCTTCGCCGAGGCCGGTCAGGGTCAGGCCGTTGTTGTTCAGCACCACGTTGGTGAGTGGGGCCGGTGGGGTCAGGTCCGGGGTTGCCACATTGACGGCTGGCGAGGTGTTGCCGGCGGCATCCACTTGGGTCACGCCGATGGCCTGGCCGGTGGCTTGCGGGGTGTCGAAGGTCACGGTGAAGCGACCGTCGGCGCCCACCGTGGCCGTGCCCAGCAAAGTGCCAGCGGCGTTGCGCACCTGCACGGTAGCCCCCACTTCGCCGCTGCCGGATAGCTGCCGGCCGTCCTGGCTCAGCACCGGGTTGGTGATGGCGGCAGGCGGCGTGCGGTCTGGCGTCGCCAGGCTGGCCGGGCCGGAAATGTTACCGGCGGCATCGCTGAGGGTGACTTGCAGCGCGCTGCCGCTGGTTTGCGCGCTGGGCAGGGTGATCTGGAACTGCCCACTCTGGTTGACGGTGCCGGTGGCCAGGATGGCGCCACTGGCATCGCGTACGGTCACGGTGGCGCCGGCTTCACCCTCGCCGCTGAGCACGGTGGCCGCGCTGTTGAGGCTGAGGTTGCTGGCGGCCAGCGGTGCCTGCAGGTCAGGGGCTTGCAGGGTGGCCGCGAGCGAGACGTTACCCGCCGCGTCGGCCTGGGTCACGATCAGGTTCTGGCCGTTGGCGACAGCTGGCGAGAAATCGATGCTGAACAGGCCGTTGCTGCCGACGGGCGCGGTTCCCAGGAGGTTGCCCTGCGCATCGGTCACGCGCACGGTAGCACCCACTTCGCCTTGGCCGGTCAGCGTGCTGCCGGTGGCATTGAGTACGACTTGGGTCGGTGCGTTTGGCGCGGTGGTGTCGTTGGCCACGACAATGGCTGGCACCGAAGGCAGGCCATCGACGGTAGCCTTGGCGCTGACCTGCAAGATCTGGGCGTTGAGCTGGGCGCTCTGGAAGAACACACGGAAGGTGCCGTCGCTGCCGACCGTGGCGGTGCCCAGGGTGGTGCCCCCGGAGGTCACGGTAATCAGCGAGCCTACCGTCCCCTGGCCGGTCAGCAGGAAGCCGTCGGCACTGATGGACAGGGCCGAAGGTGTGGCCACCTCGGTGCCGGTCGGGCCGGCAAGTGGCACTTCGAGGGATTCGTTGCCGGCAGGGTCGATCACCACCACATCGACGGTTTCACTGCTGGTCAGCGGTGGGTTTACGTCCACCACGAAGGTGCCGTCTGGCCCGACGGTTATCGTGCCGCGCACGCCGCTACCATCCTGATTGCGGATTTCCACGGTGCTGCCAGGTTCCGCGCTACCCCCCACGGTGCTGCCATCCGGGCTCACGGTCAGGCCGGTGGCCGCATCCGGGTTGGTGGTGTCCGGGGCGTTGACGGAGACCGGAGCAGCGTCATTATCGGCTGCATCGGTCACCACCACGGTGACAGTCTGGCCATTGGTCAGCGGGGTATTCAGCGGTACGCTGAAACTGCCGTCCGGATTGACGGCCACCACAACCACATTGCCATTCCCGTCGTTCACGGACACTGAGGTGGCGCCAGGCGCATTGCCGGTGACGGTGCTGCCGTCCGGACTGACCAGCACACCCGTGGGCGCTGCCGGTGGCGTGATGTCCGGCGCATTGATCTGGCCGGGCAGGGACACATTGCCGGCCGTATCGGTCAGGGTCACATTGAGTGACTGACCGTCCAGTTGGGCGGGCGAGAGTGGCACTGTGAAGCTGCCACCTGTCGGTACGACAATGGTACCTACCAGGGTGCCGTCGGTAAGCCGCACTTCCACCGTGGACCCAGCTTCACCAGTACCCTGGATGGCGTTGCCGCCTGGGGTGATGGTGAGGCCGCCCGGCGCTGTTGGCGCGCTGCTGTCATCGGCGGTGAAGCTGGCCGATGGCGAGGTATTGCCGCCGCCATCAATCAAGACCACCGACAATACTTCGCCGTTGGTCTGAGCGGGGGCGAGCAGTACTTCGAACGTGCCGTCGGGCGCCACCTGAATAGTACCCAGCAGGTCGCCTGCCGCGTTGCGAACCTCTACGGTGGTGCCTGCCTCGCCTTGGCCGCTGAGCAGGGTACCGGTCGGATCCAGGCCTAGGCCTTGCGCCGGCAGCGGCGCCTCGAAGTCAGGCGCGGTCACGGTGCCGGCGGGCGAGTCGTTGCCGGCGCTGTCCGCCTGGCTCACAGACAGCGTCTGGCCATTGAGCTGGGGCGGGTTGATGCTCACCAGGAAGCTGCCGTCTGGCTGAACCGTGGCGGTGCCCAGTACGGTACCTGCTGTATTGGTCACACTCACCTGCGCACCCGGCTCGCCACTGCCGGTAATGGTCCTGCCATCGCTAGACAGGGTCAGGCCGGTCGGGGTCGCCGGCAACTCGGTGTCCGGTGCCGGGAGGTCGGCCGCCGCCGACAGGTTGCCGGTTGGGTCACGCTGCTCCACGGTCAGCGCCTGGCCGTTGGTCTGTGGCGGAGTGAGGGTGATTTCGAATGCACCGTTCGGCCCTGCCACGGCACTGCCCAGCACGCTGCCATCCGGCCCGCGTACGGTCACGGTGGCGCCAGGTTCGCCGCTACCGGTGACGGTGGTGCCTGTGCCATCGATGGTCGGGTTGGTGACCGCCTGCGGCGGCGTGGAATCGGGGGCGGTGAAGCTTACCGGCCCGGCGCTGTTGCCCAGGTTGTCGGTGGCCTCGACGCTCAGGCTCTCACCATTGCGCTGTGGCGCATTGAGGGTGACATCGAAGTGTCCGTCTGCACCCACTATGGCGGTGCCCAGCACGTTGCCGTTGGTATCGCGCACGGTGACGATGGAGCCACTTTGGCCCAGGCCGGTCAGGTGAATGCCTGCAGTATCGATGGCCATCCCGGAAGGTTGCAGCGGGCCATCCAGATCGGGTGCGATGACGGTGGCGGTCGAGGTATTGCCGGCCGCGTCGCGCAGCACCACGTCCAGTTCCTGGCCGTCGGTTTGCGGTGGGTTGAGCGCCACGCTGATCACACCGTCAGCGCCGACCTGGGCGTTGCCCAGCACGACACCCTGCGCGCTGATGACCTGCACGGTGGTGCCCGGCTCGCCGCGGCCAGTGAGCAGGCTGCCATCGGCGCTCAGTTGCAGTTGGGTGGCTTCATTGGGTGGCGTGATGTCAGGGGCGGTGACCTGGGTCGGCAGTGACGCGTTTCCGGCACCATCCACAGCCACCACATCCAGAGTTTCGCCGTTGGCTTGAGCCGGGGTCAGGCTGATGGTGAAGCTGCCGTCCGGGCCTGCCTGCGCGCTGCCCAGCACATTGCCCTGCGCGTCACGCACCTGCACCTGCGTGCCCGTCGGTGCGGTACCGGAGACGCTGGCGCCATCTGCGCTCACCACGACACCGCTCGGGCTCTCAGGCAGCGGTGCATCGGCAACCGTCACGCTAAGCCCTACCGAGGTATTGCCGGCGGCATCGGTCTGTACCAGCACCAGGGTTTCGCCCGCCACCAACGGCGTTTCGAGGTCGACCACGAAGGTGCCATTTGGCGCGACGGTGCCGGTGCCGAGCACCGTGCCCTGCGCATCACGCACTTCCACCGTGGCACCGGGTTCGCCACGGCCAGACACGGCCAGGCTGCCATCGGCGGCTAACACGTCAGTGACGAGTGTCGGCGCCGTGATGTCCGGGGCCACATAGCTCAGCGGTACAGAGGTGTTACCTGTCGCATCGGTCACGGTAATGGACAGTGTTTCGCCATTGGCCTGTGGCGGGTTCAGGGTCAGGCTGAAGCTGCCATCCGGCTGGGCGATGGCGCTGCCGATCAGGTTGCCCAAGGCGTCTTTCACCTCTACCCGGGCGCCGCCTTCGGCAGTGCCGGCCAGGGTATCGCCATTGGTCAACACCAGGCCCGTTGGTTGCAGGGGGGCCACAAGGTCTGGCGCAGTCAGTGGGCTAGGTGTGGAGACGTTGCCGGCAGCATCGGTCAAGGTCACCTGCAGGGAGGAGCCATCCACCACTGGGGTTGGCAATTGCACGTTGAAGCTGCCATCGGGTTGAACGGTGCCGCTCACCAGCACCTGGCCCTGGTCGTCGAGCACTTTGACGGTGGCACCCACTTCGCCGCGGCCGGAAACCATGCGGCCATCGGCGCTGATCACCAGGTTGGTGGCTGGCGCCGGCGGCGTGGTATCGCCGCCGTTATCGATGACCGGCGCGGTAACGGTACCGGCCGTGGAGGCATTGCCTGCGGCATCGGTGGCGGTTACCTGCAACTGTTCGCCTGCCACTTGCGGCGGGGTGAGGCCAATGCTGAAGGCCCCGCTGGGGCCCACCACGACACTGCCCAGCACGGTAGTGCCGTCGGCGGCCAGCACGCGTACGGTGCTGCCGGCTTCGGCGCGCCCGGTCACTGCGCTGCCATTGGCGCTGACGGCCAGCTCACTTGGTGCGGCTGGGGCGGTGATATCCGGCGCAGTCACCTGTGCCGGCAGTGACGAGGCTCCGTTGGTGTCGATGGCGACCACATCCAGCAGCTGGCCGTTGGCCTGGGCTGGGGTGAGCACAACGGTGAAGGTGCCCCCGGCACCCACCACGATGCTGCCGACCAGATTCCCATTGGCATCGTGCACTTCCACACGGCTGCCGACTGGCGCCGAACCGCTGATGCTGGTGCCGTCCGCCGCGAACACCAGGTCGCTCGGGCTGGCCGGTGTGGTCACCAGCGGTACGTCGAAGGTCAAGGCTTGGGAAGCGTTGCCGCTAGGGTCGGTCTGCACCAGGCTCAGGCGTTCGCCCGGCAGCGCGGCCGGGTCGAGGTCGAGCACGAAGGTGCCGTTGCCGGTCACCGTACCTGTGCCGATCAGTGTGCCATTGGTGTCCCGCACCTCAACGGTGGCACCGGCCTCACCGCGACCGCTCAGGGTCAGGCCATCGGCACCGACCACGATATTGCTGACTTGCGCAGGCGGGGTGATGTCCGGGGCATTGAATTGCAGCGGCGTAGAGGTATTACCGGCGGCGTCCACCAGGCGGATGTCGAGGACTTCGCCATTGGCCTAGGCGGGGGACAGGGTAATGCTGAAACTGCCGTTTGGATTGACCACACCGGTGCCGATCACGGTGCCTGAGGTGTCGCGTACCTGCACAGTGGCGCCAGGTTCACCGCTACCGGTCAAGGTAACGCCGCTGGCCAGCTCGAGGCCGGTGGGCTGAGCAGGCGCCTGCAGGTCTGGGGAGGCCACCGTGCCTGGCGTGGAGGCATTGCCGGCGGCATCGGTCAGCACCACTTGCAGGGTGCTGCCATCGTTGACGGGTGGCGTCAGGGCGATCTGGAAGGTGCCATCCGGGTTGACCGTGCCGCTGGCCAGCACGTTGCCTTGGGCATCGCGCACCTGCACGGTGGCACCCGCTTCGCCACGGCCGCTCAGCTGGCCACCGGCCAGGCCAACGACCAGGTTGGTCGGTGGCAGGGGGGGCGTGGTATCGACACCGTCGATGTCGGGCGCCGTGACGCTACCGGCGCCGGAGGCATTGCCGGCGGCGTCGGTGGCGGTGACTTGCAGCACTTCACCGTCCACTTGTGCCGGTGTGAGGGTGATGCTGAAACTACCGGTCGCACCCACCACCGCCGTGCCCAGCACCGTAGTGCCGTCGGCAGCCAGCACGCGCACGGTGCTGCCCACTTCGGCCCGGCCGGTGACAACGGTGCCGTTGGCATTGATCGCGAGTTCGCTTGGCGCGGCTGGCGCGGTGATGTCTGGCGCGCTGACCTGCACCGGCAGCGACGATGCCCCTGTGCCGTCGATGGCCACTACATCCAGCAGTTCGCCGTTGGCCTGGGCCGGGTTGAGGATGACGGTGAAGGTGCCATCGCCGCCCACCACCACGCTGCCTACCAGGATGCCATTGCCATCACGCACTTCCACACGGCTGCCCACCGGGGCAGAGCCGGTGAGGCTGGTGCCATCGGCGGCAACCACCAGGCCGCTTGGGCTATCGGGGGCAGTAGTCATTGGCACTTCATACTGCAAGGCTTCGGACGCGTTGCCGCTCGGGTCGGTTTGTACCAGGCTCAGCACGGCGCCTGGCTGGGCTGCAGGGTCGAGATTGACCGTGAAGGTGCCGTTGGCGCCGACCGTGGCGGTGCCGATGACGGTACCGCCGGCATCACGCACTTCGACGGTTGCACCCGCTTCGCCGCGACCGCTGAGCACCAGGCCATTGGCACCGACCACGACATTGCTGACAGCAGCAGGCGGGGTGATGTCGGGGGCATCGTACTGCAGTGGCGCCGAGCTGTTGCCGGCGGCATCCACCACCCGCACATCCAACGCCTCGCCATTGGCCTGGGCGGGGAACAAAGTGACGCTGAAGGTACCATCAGCGTTGACCAGGCCGGTGCCGATCACCGTGCCGGCGCTATTGCGCACCTGCACGGTGGCACCGGGTTCGCCGCGTCCGGTGAAGGTGACGCCCTCGGCCAGTGCCAGGTCAGTAGGTTGCGCAGGGGCCTGCAAGTCCGGCGAAGTGACTGAACCGGGTTGCGAGACGTTGCCAGCGGCATCGGTGAGGGTGACTTGCAAGGTGCTGCCGTTGTTCATGGCAGGAGCCAAGGTCACCGTAAATGTGCCGTCGGGGCTGACCGTACCGGTTGCCAGCACAGTACCTGCGGCGTCACGTACCTGCACGGTGGTGCCGGCTTCGCCACGCCCGCTCAGCTGGCTGCCGGCCAGGCCGACCACCAGATTGGTGGGTGCGTCGGGTGGCGTGATGTCGCCACCGTCGATGTCTGGCGCGGTGACTGAGCCTGCCGTCGAGGTGTTGCCTGCCGCATCGGTGGCGGTGACTTGCAGCACTTCGCCGTCGACTTGCGGTGGGTTGAGGGTGATGCTGAAGCTGCCGGTTGCGCCAACCACGACGCTACCCAACACGGTAGTGCCATCGGCGGCCAGTACCCGCACGGTGCTGCCCGGTTCGGCACGGCCGGTGACGACAGTGCCATCGGGGTTGACGGCCAGTTCGCTCGGGGCCGTCGGCGCGGTAATGTCTGGCGCGGTGATTTGCGTGGGTAGTGACGATACACCCGCATCGTCGATGGCCACGACGTCCAGCAGTTCGCCATTGGCCTGGGCCGGGGCCAGAGCGACGGTGAAGCTGCCATCTGGGCCGGCCACGACACTGCCGATCAGCGTGCCGTTGGCGTCGTGCACTTCCACGCGGGTGCCGGCAGGCGCCGTGCCGCTGATGCGGGTGCCGTCCTCGGCGAACACCAGGTCGCTGGGGCTGGCCGGGGCGGTGGTTACCGGGACTTCGAACTGCAGCGTTTCGGAGGCGTTGCCGCTGGGGTCGGTCTGCACAAGGCTCAGTTGTTCGCCGGGCTGCGCGGCCGGGTCAAGGTCGATCAGGAAGGTGCCGTTGGCACCCACTACGCCTGTGCCGATCACCGTGCCGTTGGCATCACGCACTTCGACGGTGGCGCCGGCTTCGCCACGCCCGCTCAGGGCCAGGCCGCCACTGCCGACCACGATGTTGCTCACCGCCGCAGGTGGTGTGATATCCGGGGCATCGAATTGCAGCGGCGCAGAAGTGTTGCCAGCTGCGTCCACCAACCGAACGTCCAACGCTTCGCCATTGGCCTGGGCAGGGTTAAGGGTGACGCTGAACAGGCCATCGGCGCCCACCACACCCGTACCAATGACGGTGCCAGCGGCATCACGCACCTGCACGGTGGCGCCTGGTTCGCCGCGACCGGTGAAGGTCACGCCGTCGGCCAGGGCCAGGTCGG